>NZ_JBHXTG010000042.1:0-74107 GCF_042677465.1 Kitasatospora sp. NPDC127111 | reverse complement strand
CCCCGAACCCGGGGGCGGCCTCACCGTCCTCGAAGGACCGGTCCCGGCCGGGCCGGTGCCCGCGTGGGCCGGGGAGGGCCCGGTCGGCCCCGCCTACCTGGCCCTGCGGGCGGCCGCCTCGGCCGGCGGCGACCTGCTGGGCGCGGCGGGACGGTCCGCCGTCCTCGACGCGGTCGCCGGATGGGACGGCGGCCACCCGCCGCTCGGCGGCGACCCGGCCGGGGCGGCGCCGGCCGAGGCCGAGGTCCCGCCCGCCGAGCGGCCGGCTGCCCGGCTGGCGCTGCTGGCCGCGCTGGCGCCGTACCGGATCACGGACGGGGACGTGGCCGCCTGGCGGGCCGCCAGGCGGGCGGAGGACGGCGCGCACCGGGAAGCCGGAACGGTCCGGGGAGCCGGAACGGTCAAGGGCGGTGAAGGCGACCCCGAGGCGGGCCGGGAGGACGGGGAACTGACGCGGGTGCTGGCGTTCGGCGCGATCACCGCGACCCTGCGGGTGGAGTCGTGGATCACCGCCGGGGCGCGCGCCGGCTCGCCCGCGTACCAGCGACCCGCCGACCAGCGACCCGCGGACCAGCGACGCGCGTAGCAGCGACCCGCGTGACAGCGGGCTGTCACCGCCCCCGACCGGCGGGTGACGGGGGCCGGCCGGGGGTGTGCGACAGCGGCGAAGTGGCCTTTACTGGAGGGGAAGGCACCCGAGCCGGCGGGCGGGCGTCGTGGTTCCCCGCCCCCGGTGGTTCACCGGTTCCCCGGTCGCATCCGGCAGGAGGTAGTGCCATGAACCCGCCTTCACAAGATCAGGCCTTACCACGTCTCGTCGTCGACAGCCCGGACGAGGTCCGTGGCCAGGTCTACGAACTCGACCGTGAACCCTTGCTGGTCGGCCGGGGCTCGGCCTGTCGGATCCAACTGGTGGATCCGTGGCTCAGCCGTCGCCACGCCGTGGTCTGGCGGGCCGACGGGCACACCACCGTGGAGGACCTGTCCTCCACCAACGGCACCCGGTTGAACGGCCACCTCGTGCTGGGGCAGCAACAGCTGCACAGCGGGGACGTCTTGGACTTCGGCCCGCTGGAAGTGCACTACGAGGAACCGCGGGTGGAGGCGGCGACCGAGCCGCACGGGAACGCCTCGGCGCCGGAAGCGGTGACCGAGCCGCACGCGGACGGTCCGGCCCCGGACCCCCTGACCGTCGTCACGGACGAGCCTGCGTCACCTCCCCCGCGCAGCCGTGCCGCCCGTCCGGAGCCGGCGCCCCAGGACGCGACGCCCCAGGACGTGGCGGCCCGGGAGGAGGCGGTTCAAGCGGAGACGGCGCCCCAGGAGGCGGCCCGGTCCGGACCGCAGGAGCACGCCGAACGGAAGGACCACGCCGGACGGCAGAGCGCCGCCGGGCAGGCCGGCCAGCGGGACGGTCCCCGGGCGGCGGGCCCTCTCGTGGACACGCCTCCTCGGGGAGCGCCGGGGTACGCCGTTCCGCCGAAGCCGGCCACCCCGCCGCACTTCGGCCCCGGGCCGCACCCTGGTCCGGACCCGAGTGCCGGCAAGCCGAGCGCCGGCAAGCCGAGTGCGAGCAAGCCGGGCGCGAGCAAGCCGGGCGCGTCGAAGCCGTACGGGCCGTACCAGCGATCCGAGCGGTACGGGCCCCGGTTCGACGTGGGCCAGCAGCACGACGGGCACTTCAACAACATCGGCGGAAACCAGTACAACTACCAGATCCTGCAGGACAACCACATCCTGGCGGCCCGTCGCGAGGCCTTCTTCCGCAAGCTCGCCACCATCCGGAAGACGGCCCGGCACCTGGCGACGACGGGCTTCGTGCTCGCCGTGCTCGCCGGCACCTACCTGGGCTTGGCGAACGCGGGGAAGTTCAGCCTCGACGAGGAGCGCGGCGGCATCAAAGCCTCCTCGATCGGCGTCCCGGTGATGGTCATCGGTGCGGTGCTGCTGGTCATCGGCATCTCGATGACGGTCTGGACCGTCGTCCGACAGCATCGCTACTTGAGGGAGGAGGACCGCCGACTGCACTCGGACTCGTCGCCGTCGGCCCGGGGCGGCGCCGGTCCATGACGAAGGGACCGCCATGGTCTTCAACATCGGCAGTCAGCAGGGCGGCGTGTTCAACAACGTCGCCGGCGACCAGACCGTGTACGGCGGCCAGTCGAGCCACTTCACGGCGGACGGGCAGGACGTGCGGACGCTGGTCGGCGAACTCCGCTCGGCCGTGGACCAGGCGCAGCTGCCGCCGGCGGTGGCGCCCGAGGTCAAGGCCGAACTGGACTCGCTGGACGCGGAGGTCGCCCGGCCGGAGCCCGACCGCGAGGTGGTGGCCGGCCGTCTGAACCGGATCACCCACCTGCTGAAATCGGCGGGCGCCCTGGTCGCCGCCGGTACCGGTCTGCTCGGACCGCTCTCCGCGCTGGCCGGCTGGGTCGGCTCCCTGGGCTAGCCGGTCCCGGCAGCCGCCTCCGGCGACGGGCGTCCCGGACGCCGGAGGCGCGGGCGCCCCGAGGCGGTCGGGTGGGTCCGCCCCGATGCGGTCGGATCAGGTCCGCCCCGATGCGGTCGGATCAGGTCCGCCCCGATGCGGCCGGGTCAGGTCGTCCTGGCGTGGGCGCGGCGGCCGCGCGGCGGGGTGTCCGACCCGGCCGCGCGGCGGTCGCCGAGGGTGTTGCCCGCCCACATCAGCGCGGCCCCGACCAGGACGAAGCCCAGCGTCGTGACGAAGCACGCGCCCGCGACCCGGCCGTAGCCGCACGGGCGGGACGGGTCGAGGAAGACGTACGGGTACCAGCCGACCGCCCACCCGCGGAGCAGCGCGTAGGCGAGGTAGAGGAAGGGGAACGCCAACCAGCCGACCGCCTGCACCGGGCGGATGCGGCGTTGCGGCGGGTCGAGCAGCCAGTCGGCGAGCATCACCAGCGGCATGACCTGGTGCAGCACGTGGCCGACCCACGGGATCATCAGGGCCACGGGGTACACGGCCACCTCCAGCCCGTACACGAGCCCGGTGACGGTCGTGCAGAGCACCACCGCGCCGCGGACCGGCCCGGGCACCGGGCGTCGGCCGGTCAGTCCGGCCCAGCCGCCGGCCAGCAGGACGACCACGGCCGCCATGACGCTCAGGTTCGTGAAGTAGCTGAAGAAGTCCACCACCCCGGTGGCGCCGGTCGCGGCCCGGTGGCCGGCGACGCCGAGCGCGACGGCGGCCAGCAGCCCGAAGGCGATCCGGGTGGGGGCGAGCCATCGGTGCATCGTCGGGTCCGCCTCTCCGCCCGGGGCGTCGGATCGCTGCGATGTGCTGCGGTTCCCTCAGATTCAAACCCCGGCGCGGGCATCCGGCCACCGGACGGCAGGCGACTGTGCGGAAGTGTCCGGGCGGGGCGCTAACCTCCGCGCATGATCGAGACGAGCGGTGACGACCGCGGCTTCCCGCCCGCCCTGGCCGAGGTGGCCCGGATCGGGTTCGCGTACGGCGAGGACGGCGAGGGCGTCGACTTCGAGCCGTACGACGCCTTCGACTCCGCCGAGGAGACCACCGACTGGATCCGGTCCTGGACCGGCAACGACGAGCTCGACGGCGACGCCTACCGGGTGTTCGGGCAGGACGGCACCGGCGGCCTGGCCGCCCTCTGGCTGGTCCGGCCGGGCCGTCCGCTCGCCGAGCAGCCGGTGGTGTTCCTGGGCTCGGAGGGTGAGAGCGGGCTGGTGGCCGGGAACCTCTCCGACCTCCTCTGGGTGCTGGCCGACGGCTTCGGCCCGCTCGAGGCGGCCGTCGACGACGAGCGCGAGCCCCGGCCCGCCCCTGCCCTGGCCGACCTCGCCGAACGCCACGCCACCACCCCGCGCAGGGCCGCCCGAGAGATCATCGCGGAGGCCAAGGCCGAGTTCGCCACGTTCTCGGACGACCTCGACGCCCTCTGCCGCTGACCTCTGCCGCTGAGCCGCCACCTCCCGTGCGCGGGCGGGTCAGGCCGCCCATTCGACCCCGAACGCCCGGGCCGGATTGTCCTTCAGCAGCTGCGCGGGCAGCTCGGCGCCGAACTCGCGGCCGAGCCGGGGTGCGAGCGACGTCAGGAGGTGGGCCGGGCCAGGGGCGTGGCGGGCGCTGCGGGTGGTGGTGTCGGCGCCGAGGAGCAGCTGCGGGGCGTGGCCCGCCTCCACCAGCGCGGCCACGGTGTCGAACAGGTGGTGGTCGGTGGCGTGGTGGGCGCGGGAGGGGCCGTCCAGGGCGAGGTAGGCGCCGGACGCGGCGAGCTGCCGGTGCAGCCGCAGGTCGGGGAGGCGGTTGAGGTGGCCGAGGATCACCCGGTGCGGCGGGACCCCGTACCGGCCGCAGAGCAGGTCGAGGACGTCGGGCGCGGCGGTGCCCAGTTCGTGGTGGACGGCGATCGGCGCGCCGGTGGCGCGGTGTGCCTCCGCGGCGGCCCGCATGACCCGGCGGGTGTGGTCGTCGAGACCGTGGTAGTCACCGGCCACCTTGATCAGTCCGGCCCGGACCCCGGCGGGCGCACCGGGCAGCCCGGCCGTCAGCTCGGTGGTGAACCGCTCGGCGAGCCCGTCGTGGAGCGCGGTGAGCGCGGCCGGTTCGTAGTGGACCGCCTGGTGGAGGCCGGTGGCCGCGACCACGTGGACCCCGGTGGCGCGGGAGAGGTCCGCGAGCGCGTGGGCGCCGCGGCCCATGCCGTGCGGGGTCCACTGGACGAACGCCGCACCGCCGGCCGCCGCGAAGTCCCGCAGGACCGTCTCCGCCGCGGCGGGGTCGTCCAGCTCCTCGCCGGGCAGGCGGGGGCTGCGCAGGAACAGGTGGTCGTGGGCGTCGCAGACCCCGAGTCCGGCGGGGTCGACGTCCCCGAGCACGGTCCGGACCGCGGCGGTCCCGGTGCCGGGGGCGGGGGCGGGGGCCGTCGCGGGAGCCGGGAAAGGGGACGGTGCCGGGGCCGGCGGGGTGGCCGGCGGGGTGGCCGGCGGGGTGGCCGGCGGGGTGGCGTTCACGCCGACTCCGCGAAGGTCGCGGCGGCGACCCGCAGGCCGGCCAGCGCCTTGGGCACGCCGACGTACGGCGCGAGGTGGACCAGCACCTCGGTGATCTCCTCCCGGGTGAGGCCGATCCGGAGGCTGTTGCGGACGTGGTCCGCGAGCTGCGGCTCGACGCCGCCGAGCGCGGTCAGCGCGGCCAGGTTGGCGATCTGACGGTCGCGCAGGGCCAGCCCCGGCCGCTGGTAGGTGCCGCCGAAGAGGCTGGTGACGATCCAGTCGGGGAAGCCGGGCGCCAGGTCGTCCAGGCCCCGCAGGGTGGCGGCCTGGGTCTGCGGTCCGGCGAGTTCGTCCAGCAGGGCGTAGCCGGCGGCGCGGTCGAGCGGGGCGGCGGTGAGCGCGGTGGGCTCCATCGGGGCGGGTGGTCCTTTCACCAGTGGCGGCCGGCGGGCAGCCGGTCGAGTTCGGGGCTGGACAGGTGCAGCACCCGGTAGCGGGTGCCCGGGGCGGCGTCGGGTGCGGGGCCGGCCCAGAGGGCGAAGCGCAGCAGCTCCCAGCGGCCGGGGTCGACGGCGACGGCGGCCGTGTGCAGGGCCGGGTGGTCGGGGAGCGCGGCGAGGGCGGCTTCGACGGCCTCGGCCGGGTCGGTGTGCTCCGGGAGGCGTTCGACGTGGCGGGTGGCGGCGACCGGGGTGTCCCGGGCGGGGCCGCGGCTCAGGCCGCTGCCGAGCCAGTGCCGGACGGCGGGGCGGCCGAAGTCCCGGCTGAGGCCGCGGAAGCCCGGGCCCCAGAGGAAGGCGTTCATGCCCTCGGGGGTGCGCCAGAGGTAGAACGGGGCGTACTGGTTGACGGGCGCGCCGTCCTGGCCGCGTTCGCGGACGAGGTACGCCTTGAGGCCGAGGCCGGGGCAGGCGTCGAGCAGGTGGCCCTTGTCGGCGACCCGCTTGCGGATGATCCCCATGTCGTAGTCGGCGGGGAGGGTGATCTCGTACTGCATGACGTGCACGGGTGGTCTCCTCGGGTCGGCGGCTCGGGCTCGGGGATCGCGCTCCGGGGGGTGGCTCGGGGCTCGGGATCCCGCCTCCGACCGGCGGCTCGGGCGCCCCGCTCGGGGCCGGTGGCGCCGGGCTCGGGACCGGTTGCGTCCCCGCTCGGGGCCGGTGGCGCCGGGCTCGGGGCCGCCGCCGGGCGGGCGGGACGGGTTCAGCCCGCCCGGTGGGCGGCGAGCAGGCCGAGGGCCCCGCGGACGGCCTGCTCGAACGGCTCGGCGTCCCCGGCGGCCCGGGCGAGGACGTAGCCGCCCTGGACCACGGCGACCACCGCGGCCGCGGTGTCCACCGGGTCGACGCCGCCGACGAGTTCGCCGGCGGCCTGCCCCTCGGCGACCAGCTCGGCGATGCGGCCGCGCAGCCAGTCGAAGGTCTCGGCGACGGGCGTGCGCAGCCGCGGGTCGGCGATGACGTCCGGATCCTGGGCCATCCGGCCCATCCGGCAGCCGCGCAGCACCTCGCGCTCGCGCAGCAGGTAGGCGGCGATCCGGTCGTAGGCGGTGCCGGGGCCGGCCAGGTCGGCGGCGGCGACGGCACGCATCTGTTCGGCGCTGCGGCGCAGGGCGGCGGCGGCGAGGTCGGGCTTGCCGGTGAAGTGGTGGTACATGCTGCCCTGGCCGACGCCGGCGTGCTGCTGGATGGCCTTGGGGCTGGTGCCGACGTAGCCGCGTTCCCAGAGGAGTTCCTGGGTGCTCTCGATGAGGCGGTCCTGGGTTGCCATGGCGATCACTGTACATACCCGTAGGTACAGATGTACATACCCGTAGGTACAGAACGTCGACGGGACCGCTCCGGCCGTCACCCGCGAACAGCCCCCACCGCTCGTGCGCAGCGCTCGATCCCGGCCGCGGACTGGCAGGATGTCCGGCATGACCTACCTCGCCGCGGATGAGCGCTACGCCACGATGACCTACCGCCGGGCCGGCCGCAGTGGCGTCCGGCTGCCCGCCGTCTCCCTGGGCCTGTGGCACAACTTCGGTGACACCCAGCCGCTGGAGGTGCAGCGCGCGGTGCTGCGCCGCGCCTTCGACCGGGGCATCACGCACTTCGACCTCGCGAACAACTACGGCCCGCCGTACGGCAGCGCCGAGCGCAACTTCGGCTACCTGTTCGCCCAGGACTTCCGCCCGTACCGGGACGAGCTGTTCATCGCCTCGAAGGCCGGCTACGACATGTGGCCGGGCCCGTACGGCGACGGCGGCAGCCGCAAGTACCTGCTGGCCAGCCTGGACCAGTCGCTGGGCCGGATGGGCCTGGACTACGTCGACGTCTTCTACTCCCACCGCCACGACCCGGACACTCCGCTGGAGGAGACGATGGGCGCGCTGGACGCCGCGGTGCGCGCGGGCAAGGCGCTGTACGCGGGCATCTCCAACTACCCGGCGGAGCAGCACCGGGAGGCGGTGGCGATCCTGCGCGAGCTGGGCACGCCGGTGCTGATGAACCAGTGCGCGTACTCGATCCTCAACCGGTACGTGGAGGGCGGCGTGCTGGACGCGGTCGGCGACACGCAGACCAGCCTGATCGCCTACTCCCCGCTCGCCCAGGGGCTGTTGACGAGCCGCTACCTCTCGGGTGAGGTGCCGGCCGGCTCGCGGATGTCGGTCGGGCACTTCCTGAAGGAGGAGTCGCTGACCGGGGCCAAGCTGGAGCAGCTGCGCGCCCTCAACAAGGTGGCCGAGCGGCGCGGGCAGACCCTCGCGCAGCTGGCGCTGTCCTGGGTGCTGCGGGACGAGCGGGTGGTGTCGGTGATCATCGGTGCCAGCAGTGTCGCGCAGCTGGACCAGAACATCGACGCGCTGAACGGCGGCCCGCTGACCACGGACGAGCTGGCGGAGATCGACGCGCTGAGCCGCTGAACTCCCGCCCGGGGCGCCGCGGTCGCCGGGGCGACCGTGCGGGTGCGACCGCGCGGGCCCGACCGTGCGGTCGCGGCGAGGGGGTGCGGCCAGGGGGTGCGGGCAGGGGGTGGCCCGAGTCGCTCGGGCCACCCCGGCGACCTGCCCCCGCCGTGACCCGCGGCACGTCGGGGCGTTGTACCGTCCGCACACGTCCTTCGAGACCCCGGGAGCCCCCGTGCGGACGATCCTCCTGCGCACTCTGGCCCGCTTCGCCCGCCAGTTGGCGCTGACCTCACCGGTACCGCTCCCCCTCCCGGCACCGCCGGACCGGCGGGCCTGAGCACCGGCCGTCGCCGGGCCGGGCGGTCGCGGCCGGGCCCTGGGCCCGGAACCCTCACAGGCGCCGCGGGCCGGCACCGTCCTCGGCGAGCGCGTCACCGGGGTTCAGCAGGGCGCAGGCCTTCATCGAGAGGCAGCCGCAGCCGATGCACCCGGTGAGTTCGGCCTCCAGCCGTTCGATGGTCTGCCGGCGCTCCTCCAGGCGGCGCTTCCAGCCGCGCGAGGCGCGCTGCCACTCGTCGTGGCTCGGCGGCCGGTCGAGCGGTACGTCGGCGAACGCCTCCCGGAGGTCCTGCAGCGGGATGCCGATCCGTTTCGCCACCGAGATCAGGGCGACCCGGCGCAGCATGTGCCGGGGGTAACGGCGTTGGTTGCGCTCGTCGCGTTCGGACGCGATCAGGCCGAGCTCCTCGTAGAACCGCAGGGCGGACACCGCCGCCCCCGTCCGCGCGCTGACCTCGCCGATGCCCAGCCGGTCGTCGGGGGTCGCCCTGGCGTCGCCGGGCCGATGGGTCGTCATGCACCGCCTCCTCTTGACCTCAAGTTTACTTGAGGCCCTACGGTCGGCTGCGCCAGAGCGGCGAGCAGTACCGACCCGGAGAGGACGGCAGCCCGATGACGTTTGTGATCGCCCTGCCCTGTGTGGACGTCAAGGACAAGGCGTGCCTGGACGAGTGCCCCGTGGACTGCATCTACGAGGGGGAGCGGATGCTCTACGTCCACCCCGACGAGTGCATCGACTGCGGCGCCTGCGAGCCGGTCTGCCCGGTCGAGGCGATCTACTTCGAGGACGACACGCCGGAGCCGTGGCGCCCGTTCAACACGGCGAACGCCGAGTTCTTCACCGACCTCGGATCCCCCGGCGGCAGCGCGAAGCTCGGCCTGATCGAGAAGGACCACCCGATGGTGGCGGCGCTGCCGGTCCGGGACCCCGCCCGACCCGCCTGACCCGCCGGGGCGCCGGGGACGCCGGAGCGCCGGGCCCTCTCCTCGCCGGACCCCGCCGGACCAGCGCGCTTCGCCGGGCGCCCGGCGGGGTTCGGAGGAGAGGACCAGGGAACGCACCGGCGGCGGTCAGGCCACCGGGGTGTACTTGTAGCCGACCCGACGGACCGTCACGATGCTGTCGCGGTAGGCGGATCCCAGCTTGCGGCGCAGCCGCGCGACGTGGACGTCCACCGTGCGGCCGTCGCCGACGTGGCCGTAGCCCCAGACCGCGGAGACCAGGTGGTCCCGGGTGTGCACCCGCTGCGGGTGCTCGGTCAGGTGCGCCAGCAGCTCGAACTCCAGGTACGTGAGGTCGAGCAACCGCCCGTCGACGTAGGCGTTCCGGCGCTCCACGTCGACGGTGATGCCACGCTCGGCGGCGGGCCGCACCGGGCGAACGGCGGCGGGGGCGGCGTCCGGG
Source organism: Kitasatospora sp. NPDC127111 (assembly GCF_042677465.1). Taxonomy (NCBI): domain Bacteria; kingdom Bacillati; phylum Actinomycetota; class Actinomycetes; order Kitasatosporales; family Streptomycetaceae; genus Kitasatospora; species Kitasatospora sp. NPDC127111. The sequence goes on along the minus strand of NZ_JBHXTG010000042.1, from coordinate 64,493 downwards.
GCGGCGGCGGGACCGGCCGCGGGGTCGGCGCCCGCGACGGCTCCGGCGGCAGCCGGCGAAGAGGCTCCGGCGGCGGACGGGTCGACCGGCGTCGCCGCTCGGGTCTCGGCGGGCACCAGCACCAGGTACCCGACCATCGGGTGACCGCTCGCGGCCCCGAACTGCGCACCGTACTGGGCGAGCAGGGCCTGCGGCAGCGTGCCCTGCGGCAGTGCGGCGACCACGGCGGCCCCCTCCGGCAGCGCGGCGAGCAGGGCCTGCGGGGCCTGGACGCCCTGCGGAGCGACGGGCGGGTGCTGGACCGGCGCGTGCTGGACCGGGTGCTGGACCGGGTGCTGCGGGCCGGCCTGGTGCTGGCCGTGCCACCGTTCGGCGGGAGAGGGGACGGAGCGGACCGCGCGCAGGTGCGGGGTCGCGGCGGGCAGGGGAAGGGTGGTGGCCGTGGAGGAGGAAGACATGGTGCCGCTCATTTCGCGCGTGACGGACGGGGTGGAGTCGTCTGCGCGTCGACCGGGCGTGCTGCCGAGGGCTGATCCGAGGTCAGCGGGCGGAGCGCCGGGACGCGCTGGGCGAACCCGGACAGGCGGCCTTGCCGCCGGCGGCGGTGACGGGAACGGTGGTGGGGCAGTCGAGGTTCACTGGGGCTCTCCGCTGAGCGGGTCGGGAAACGACAGTCGGCCGGACGGAGAAGGCCGGTGCGGGGAGGGAGTGGAGTCGACGGCTCGTCAGATCACGCGTCACACCGCACGGGACAGTCCGCAGGGCCCGTCCGGGACGACGGGAAGGGGCTGATCCGTCAGCGACAGCAGGCGCTGCAGATCAGCGCGAGGTCGATGTACCGGCGGATGGTCAGGGCCGGCGTGACCGGGACGGGGACGGGCGCGGCGGCGCGTCGCTGGTCGACGGTCATGGCCCTGCCCTCCCCTTCAGTGTCGCGCCCGCACGGGGCGCCGCTGCCGTTCCGAGGCGCCCGGCACCAGGGTGCGGGCGGCCTTCGTCCCCAGAGCCTTCCACGCCGGGCCGGTCAAGGCAACCTCCCGGACACAGAACGTCCGGAATGCGGACGGCCGTTTGAGACGGCGGCGCCCCGAAGCCCGGTCAGACCTGCGTCAGGGCCCGCCGGCGCCGGTCGGCGGCGTGCTCGACCAGCGCGACCAGCAGGTCCTTGCCGTCCTCGCGCCGGCGCGCGTCGCAGAGCAGCACCGGGACGCCCGGGTCCAGGTCGAGCGCGTCCCGGACCTCCTCGGGCGCGAACACCTGCGTGCCCTCGAAGCAGTTCACCGCCACCACGAAGGGGATGCCGCGCTGCTCGAAGAAGTCGACCGACGGGAAGCAGTCCGCCAGGCGGCGGGTGTCGGCGAGGACCACCGCGCCGAGCGCGCCGCGGGCCAGCTCGTCCCAGACGAACCAGAACCGGTCCTGGCCCGGCGTGCCGAACAGGTAGAGCGCGAGTCCGGGGCGCAGGTCGATGCGGCCGAAGTCCATCGCCACGGTGGTGGTGCGCTTGGCCTCCACGCCCGAGGTGTCGTCCACCGGGCGGCCGAGTTCGCTCAGCTCCTCCTCCGTGCGCAGCGGGCGGATCTCGCTCACCGCGCCGACCAGGGTGGTCTTGCCCGCCCCGAAGCCGCCCGCGACCAGGATCTTCACCGCGGTGCCCGGGCCGCCCCGCCAGGCGGGGTCGCCGGCGGGGTCGGCGGCCCCGCCGGCGGCGGCACCGCTCCCCCGGCCGGTGGCGGCGACGGCGTTCGCGTGGTGGTCAGAGCGCACGGAGTCCATTGATCACGTCTCGCAGCAGGCGCTCGTCCGGCAGCTCGGCGAGCGGAACGGGTCGGGTGACGCTGATCAGCTCGGCGTCGTAGAGGTCGCCGAGCAGGACGCGCACCACGCTGACCGGGAGGTCGGTGTAGGAGCCGAGCTCGGCGACGGACAGCGGCTCGCGGCGGCACCAGGCCAGGATGGTCTGGTGCTCCGGGTCGAGCACGTGCGCGGGCACGGCCCCCGCGTCCGGCCCGGGCTCGGCGGCGGTGATCAGCGAGATCAGGTCGAACAGGCCGTCCTCGACCGGCCGGGTGCGGCCCCTGGTCATCGAGTACAGCCGCACCACCGGCCCGGCGTCGTCGTCGAACCAGCGGTCGTCGACCGGGGTGCGCGGCACGAACAGGTCGACCTCGGGCTCGTCCCCGCCCGGGTCGTCCTGCTCGCTCGTCGGCTCCTCCTCCGCCATCGGGCCGCTCATCTCCCCGGCGGAGCGGCTTCGGTGCGCGGCTCGGCGGCCAGGTGCTCGCCGACCCGCTTGACCAGCAGGGCCATCTCGTAGGCGATCTGGCCGATGTCGGCCTCGGCCTCGCTCAGCACCGCCAGGCAGCTGCCGTCGCCGGCCGCGGTGATGAACAGGAACGCCTCGTCCAGCTCCACCATGGTCTGGCGGACGCCGCCGACCTTGAAGTGGCCGCCGGCGCCCTTGGCCAGGCTGTGGAAGCCGGCCGCCACGGCGGCGAGGTGCTCGGCGTCCTCGCGCGCGAGGCCGCGGGAGGCACCGGTGGCCAGCCCGTCGCTGGACAGGATCACCGCGTGCCGCAGGGCCGCGACGCGCCCCACGAGGTCGTCCAGGAGCCAGTTGAGGTCCCCGGCCGACTGCGTCGATGTGGTCATGAATCTGTTCCTTCCGCTGGAGCGGGTGTTGCGGGTACTGCGGGTGGTACGGACAGCGAGGGTGGTGCCGGTGGTGAGGGTCTTGACGTCGGGGTCCCGGCCGCGCGCGGCGCCGGGGGTGCGGACGGCACGCGCCGGGCGAGCGGCGCCGCGGCGTGGGGGGGCGGCGCGGGCAGCGCCGCCGGGGCCCCCCGCTTCCGGCACCGTGTGGGTGGCGCCCCTTCAGGCGGAGCCGGCGCCGGTGCGGCGTCGCAGCAGCCAGAAGCCGCCGATGCCGCCGACGACCAGCGCCGCCCCGCCGGCCAGCTCGGCCGGATTGCCCGCCACCGAGCCGCCGAGGCCGGTCTTCACCGCGCCGTGCGGGGCGACCTGCTGGCTGCCCGCGCCGGACTGGCCGAGGGATCCGGCCCACTCCCCGGCCGCCTCGCTCCACGATCCGAGGCCCTCCGCGGGCGAGGAGGAGGTCACGGTGGTCACCGTGACGCTGGTGGCGAAGGAGGCGCCGTCGGGGCAGGTGCCGTCGACCTTGTTGTCACCGCTGTACTTGCTCGCCAGCCGGGCGGAGCCGGTGTGCTTGCCGTCCGAGCCGAGCGTGAGGGTGGCCGGGCCGCCCTCGAAGGCCGGGGAGTGGGCGGTGATGGTCTTGGCGTTGGGCTTGTCGGACTTCTCGCAGGAGACCGTGACCGTCACGGTCTGGCCCGGTGCGGCCTGGGACGGGCTGACCGAGGCGGCGCCGTCCTTGGCCAGCGCGAGCGGGGCCGTCAGGCCGGTCAGCACCGTCGCGCCGATCAGGGCGGCGGCCGTACGCGTGGGGCGCATGCCGGAACCTCCGGGATTCTCGGGCGCAGCCGGGGACTCCGAAGTCCCCGTGGTCGAACAACTACACCCAGTCATTCACCGACGGTAGGCAGCCGCCCCCGGGCCGGCCACCGCTCTGGACCGTTCGGGGGAGACCCGGCTACCCGCCGTGACTAGAGGCTGAGGTCGACCACGACCGGGGCGTGGTCGGAGGTGCCCTTGCCCTTGCGCGCCTCACGGTCGACGTAGCTGTCGGTCACCGCGTCGGCGAAGGCCTTGTTGGCGAACGTGAGGTCGATCCGCATGCCGCGGTTCTTCGGGAAGGCCAGCTGGCGGTAGTCCCAATAGGTGTACGGGCGGTCGTACTTGAGCGGGCGGGGCACGACGTCCTGGAGGCCGGCCTCGGCGAGGGCGGCCAGCGCGGCGCGCTCGGTCGGGGTGACGTGGGTGAGGCCCTCGAAGGCGGCGACGTCGAAGACGTCCTCGTCGGTCGGGGCGATGTTGAAGTCGCCGAGGACGGCGAACGGGCGCGGGCCGGCGGCGTCCTCCAGCGCGGCGAGGCGCAGCGCCTCCAGCCACTCCAGCTTGTAGCGGTAGTGGGCGTGGTCGACCTCGCGGCCGTTGGGCACGTAGACGGACCAGACCCGGACCGGGCCGCAGGTGGCGGCGATGGCGCGCGGCTCGACGTCGGGCAGCAGGGCGCCGTCCGCCAGGTAGCCGGGCTGGCCGGGGAGACCGCGCACCACGTCGTCCAGGCCGAGCCGGGAGAGGATGGCGACGCCGTTCCACCGGCCGGTGCCGTGCGCGGCCGTCTCGTAGCCGAGCTCGCGGACCTGCTCGTACGGGAAGGCGTCGGCGGCGCACTTGAGCTCCTGGAGGCAGAGCACGTCCGGCTTGGCGCTCTCCAGCCATTCCAGGAGCTTGGGCAGCCGCGCGGTGACGGAGTTGATGTTCCAGGTGGCGATGCGGACGGTCACGGCTTGCGGCCTTCCCGGTGGTTCGGACGACGGGTGGGCGCCCGGCGGGACGCCCACCCCGAATCTACCGCCGCCCACCGACAAACCGGCCGGCGTCCGTCCTCAGGGCCCAGGGCCTCAGGGCCCTGGGCTCAGGGCCGCGGGGGCCCTGGGGTCAGGGCCGCACCACCGCCGCCGAACCGCCGCCGCGGCGCACCGGCTCGGCGGCCGCGACCCAGCGGCCGTCCGGCAGCCGCTCGACGCCGGTCGCGGCGCCGATCTCGGGGGTGCTGGTGAACACGTGGCCGAGCGCCTCCAGCCGGGCCCGTTCCGGCAGCGCCAGGAAGGCCGGCTCGGCCTGGGTGGCGGCCGTGTTGCGCTGGCTGGCGCGCGGTGCGGCGATCGCCTGCTCCAGGCTCAGGCCCCGGTCGAGGCGGCCGAGCAGCACCTGGAGCGTGGTGGTGATGATGGTCGCGCCGCCGGGCGAGCCGGCCGCGAGGAGGGGCTCGCCGTCGCGCAGCACGATGGTCGGCGAGAGCGAGGAGCGCGGGCGCTTGCCGGGGCCGGGCAGGTTGGGGTCGGGCACGCCGGGGACGAGCGGCGTGAAGTTGAAGTCGGTCAGCTCGTTGTTGAGCAGGAAGCCGCGGCCGGGGACGGTGATGCCGCTGCCGCCGGTCTGCTCCAGGGTGAGCGTGTAGGAGACGACGTCGCCCCAGCGGTCGGCGACGGTCAGGTGGCTGGTGCTGAGGCCCTCGTACGGCTCGGCGGCGGGCGCGGGGGCGGCACTGGCGCAGGCGGCCGGGTGGCGCGGGTCGCCGGGGGCGAGCGGGCTGGTGAGGGCGCGGTCGGGGCTGATCAGGCAGGCCCGGGAGGCGGCGTAGCGCTCGGAGAGCAGTTCCTTCACCGGCACGTCGTTGAACGCCGGGTCGCCGACCCAGCGGTTGCGGTCGGCGAAGGCGATCCGGGTGGCGTCCAGGAAGTGGTGGTAGTACTGCGTGCTGTCGTACCGGCCGAGCTCGCCGTCCTCCAGGATGCCCAGCGCCTCGCCGACGGTGGTGCCGCCGGAACTGGACGGGGCGATCGAGTAGAGGTCGTAGTCGCGGTAGGCGACGTGGGTGGGCTGCTGCCGGCGGACCTGGTAGCCGGCCAGGTCGGTGGCGTCCACCTTGCCGGGGCGGGCGTTGCGTCCGGAGGCGGGGTCGACCGGCGGGTGCTGGATGGTGCGGACGATGTCGGCGGCGAGGTCGCCCTGGTAGAGGGCCTTGGTGCCCTCCTTGCCGAGCTGGCGGTAGGTGGCGGCCAGGTCGGGGTTGCGGAAGGTGGAGCCGACGACCGGGAGCGCGCCGCCGGGCAGGAAGAGCCTGGCGGTGTCGGGGAAGTCCTTGAACCGGGCCTGGTTGAGCGCGGTCTGGTCCTGGAAGGTCTGGTCGACGGTGAAGCCCTGCTCGGCGATCCGCTGGGCGGGCTTGAGGGCGTCGGCGAAGGAGCGCTTGCCCCAGAGCCGGACGGCCGTCTCCCAGGTCGCCGGGGCGCCCGGCACTCCGACGGAGAGCCCGCTGGTGACGGCGTCGGCGAACGGCAGCGGCTTGCCGTCCTCCAGGAACAGCCCGGCGTCGGCGGTCCGGGACGCGGTCTCCCGGCCGTCGATGGTGGAGACCCGGCCGGTGGCGTGGTCGTAGTAGACGAAGTACCCGCCGCCGCCGATCCCGGCCGAGTACGGCTCGGTGACGCCGAGCGCGGCCGCGACGGCGACCGCGGCGTCCACCGCGTTGCCGCCCTTGCGCAGCACCTCGATGCCCGCGGCCGTCGCGTCGGCGTCCACGCTCGCCACCGCACCGCCCCAGCCGACCGCCTCCGGCACCTTGGGCGGCGAGGAGACCGGCGGGGCCGCCGCCCCGGCCGGCCCCGCTACGGAACAGACCAGCGTGGTGGCGAGCAGGATCGGCGGGGCGATGCGGGCCAGGGCTCTCATCCGGAATCCTCCTGAGTCGACGTCAACTCCGTTGTTTCACAGGAGCCATGACCTCGACAACAGGGCCGCGAGGCTACCAACGGGTAGTTGACGACGGGGCAGCCTTCGACTGGCGGCCCTTTTCGCCGACGGACGCGACCGCGAACAGATGACAGCTGACAGTCGACAGATAACAGCTGACAGATAACGTCATCTGTTATCTGTCAGCTGTTATCTGTTACCCGTCCGCCCGTCGCCCGCTACGGCACCGCCCTCTCCACCCGCCGCCGCTTGATGGTGCGGAACCGCCGGGCGACCTGCCGGGCCAGGTCGGCGGCGCCGACCAGGCCCGCCTCGTTGCCGAGGGCGGCGTGCACGATGGTGGCCTCGGGGCGGAAGCCGCGGCCGGTGAGGGTGCGGCGGAAGGTGTCCCGGGCCGGGGTGAGGAGGAGGTCACCGGCCTCGGAGACGCCGCCGCCGATGACGAAGCGGCCGGGGTCGAGCGCGGCCGCCAGGTTGGCGATGCCGACGCCGAGCCAGGTGCCGACCTCGTAGAGCAGTTCGGTCGCGGTCGGGTCGCCGGCCCGGGCCGCCTCGGTGACCAGCGGCCCGGTGATGCCCTCGACGGTGCCGCCGGCCCGCGCCAGCAGCGGCTGGACCACCGGGGACTCCTCGGCGACCAGCTCCCGGGCGTCGCGGACCAGGGCGTTGCCGGAGGAGTACTGCTCCCAGCAGCCCCGGTTGCCGCACGGGCAGCGGTGGCCGCCGGGCACGACCTGCATGTGCCCGAACTCGCCGGCCAGCCCGAACTTGCCGCGGTCGACGTAGCCGTCGCGGACGACGGCGCCGCCGATGCCGGTGCCGAGGGTGAGCATCACCATGTGGTCCTCGCCGCGCCCGGCGCCGAACCGCCATTCGGCCCAGGCGGCGGCGTTGGCGTCGTTCTCCACGATCACCGGGAACCGCAGCCGCTCGCTGAGCGCCTGCTGGAGCGGCTCGTTGCGCCAGTTCAGGTGCGGGGCGAAGAGCACCCGGGAGCGTTCGGCGTCGACCCAGCCGGCCGCGCCGATGCCGACCGCGTGGACGTCGTGCCGGTCCGCGAGCCGGAGCACCAGCTCGACGATGACGTCCTCGACCACCTTGGGGCTCTTGGACTTGTCGGGCGTGTCGGTGCGCAGCTTCTCCAGCACCTTGCCCTCCCCGTCCACGACGCCCGCGACCACCTTGGTGCCGCCGATGTCGACGCCGATGGTGGGCAGTCGCAGCAGGCTCGCGGGCAGGGCGCGGCGGCGGCGCTCGGCGCGCGGGCCGAGGCCGAGCAGGTTGGGCAGGACCGGCGGCCGGGTGGCGGCGTTGGGGCTGGTCACGGCTGCGGGCGCTCCTCACGGGGGTGGGGGTCGGTGGGTCGGCCGAGCTCGTGGGAGAGCTCGGCGAGGTCGGAGCCGCCGGCCATCTCGGTGGTGAGCTGTTCCAGGCCGATCCCGTCCCGGGGGTGGCTGCCGGCCATCCGGCCCCGCTTGAGCAGGGTGAAGTGGTCGCCGACCAGGTAGGCGTGGTGCGGGTTGTGGGTGATCAGGACGACGCCGAGGCCGGCGTCGCGGGCGGCGGTGACGTACTTGAGCACCACGCCGGACTGCTTGACGCCGAGGGCGGCGGTCGGCTCGTCCAGGATGAGCACCTTGGCGCCGAAGTGCACGGCGCGGGCGATCGCGACGCACTGGCGCTGGCCGCCGGAGAGGGTGCCGATCGGCCGGTCGACGTCGTGCAGGTCGATGCCCATCCGGGCGAGCGCCTCGCGGGTGGTGGCGCGCATGCCGTCGGCGTCCAGCCGCAGGCCGCCCCACCGCTTGTGCCCCCGCTCGGAGCCGAGGAAGAAGTTCCGCCAGACCGGCATCAGCGGCACCACGGCGAGGTCCTGGTAGACGGTGGCGATGCCGCGGTCCAGGGCCTGGCGCGGGGAATCGAAGCGGACCTCCTCGCCGCCGACCGTGAGGGTGCCCTCGTCGTGCTGGTGCAGCCCGGCGATGATCTTGATCAGGGTGGACTTGCCGGCGCCGTTGTCGCCGAGCACGCAGCTGATCTCGCCGGCCCGCAGGCTCAGCGAGACGTCCTCCAGCGCCCGGACGGTGCCGTAGGTCTTGCCCACGCCCTCCAGGGCGAGCAGCTCCGTCATCGCGGTCCCCTCTCGGCGCGGCGCTTGACCCAGGAGTTCAGCAGGGCGGCGAGCAGCAGCATCGCGCCGAGGAAGAACTTGAACCAGTCGGGGTTCCACTGGGCGTAGATGATGCCCTTGCTGGCCATGCCGAAGATCAGCGCGCCGAGCGCGGAGCCCACCACCGAGCCGTAGCCGCCGGTGATCAGGCAGCCGCCGATGACGGCCGCCACGATGTAGATGAGCTCGTTGCCGACGCCCTCGCCGGACTGCACGGTGTCGAAGGAGAACAGCAGGTGCTGGCCGAGCACCCAGGCGCCGAAGCCGACGCCGAGGTAGAGCACGGTCTTGGTCCGGGCCACCGGCACGCCGACCGCCCGGGCCGCGGCCGCGTCGCCGCCGACCGCGAAGATCCAGTTCCCGAAGCGGGTGCGCAGCAGCACCCAGCTGCCGACCGCGAGCAGGCCGAGCCACCACCAGACGGTGGCCTTGATCGTCAGGCCGCCGACGGTGACCTCGGAGGCGAACAGCCAGCGGCAGGAGGCGAAGCCCTCCATGTCGGAGATCGGCTTGGTGGAGACGGTGCCGGAGACCAGCTTGGTGACTCCCAGGTTGGCGCCGGTGAGCATCAGGAAGGTGCCCAGGGTGACGATGAAGCTGGGCAGCTTGGTCCGGCCGAGCATCCAGCCGTTGAAGAGGCCGACGGACAGCGTGACCGCGAGCGAGACCGCCACCCCGACCCAGGTCACGGCGGTCAGCTGGTAGCTGACCATGGACGAGGTGAGTGCGGCGGTGGTGACCAGCACGCCGGCCGAGAGGTCGAACTCGCCGCCGATCATCAGCAGCGAGACCGGCACCGCCATGATCCCGATGGTGGACGCCGCGTACAGCACGGTGCCCAGCGAGGAGACCCGCAGAAAGGGTTCGGCGAGGGCGGCGAAGACCAGGAAGACGGCGGCGGCGGCGATCAGCGCGCCGAGCTCCGGCCGGGCGAGCAGCCGGCGCACCGCCGCCGGGCGCTCCTGGACGAGGACGTCGGTGGTGCTCAACGCGTCCCCCTCGCGACGTACTCGGCGAGCGCGTCCGCGTTGTCCTTGGTGAGGATCTGCGGGCCGGTCAGCACCGGCTTGCCGCCGCCGAGCATGTCGAGGTTGGAGCGGTGGAGCCAGAGCAGGTCGACGCCCTCGTAGCCCTGGAGGTAGGGCTGCTGGTCGACGGCGAAGCCGACGCTGCCGGACTTGAGGCCGGCCACCACGGCCTGGCCCAGGTCGAAGGTGTCCAGCTCGACGGTGCGGCGGGCGTCCTGGGCGGCCTGCAGGCCGGTGGCGGCCATCGCGCCGGAGAGGGTGAGCACGGTGTCGACGGCCGGGTCGGCCTGGAGCTTGGCGGCGATCGCGGCGCGCGCGTCGGGCATGTTGACGCCGTCCACGTAGAGCACCTGGAACGAGCCGCCGGCCTTGGACTGGGCGCCGGAGCAGCGCTGCTCCTGACCGACGTTGCCCTGCTCGTGGATCACGCAGAGGACGTTCCGGCGGCCGCGGGCGGCCAGCTCGGCGCCGGCGGCCTGGCCGGCGGTGGACTCGTCCTGGCCGATGTGGGTGAGCGCGCCGAACTTGGCGGAGTACTCCTGGCCCGAGTTGATGGTGATCACCGGGATGCCGGCGGCCTTGGCCTTGCCGAGCACGTCGGCCATCGCGTCGCCCTTGGCGAGGGTGACCAGCAGGCCGTCCACCTTCTGGTCGATGGCGGCCTGGACGAGCTGGACCTGGTTCTGGGTCTGCGCGTCGTTGGAGTACAGGAAGGTGATGTTGTCCTTGGCGGCGGCCTGCTCGGCGCCCTTGCGCACGGTGTCCCAGAAGGCGTCGCCGGCGCCCGCGTGGGTCACCATGGCGACCTTCCAGCGCGGGGTGGTGACGGCGCTGCCGGCGGCGGCCGCGGCCTTGGCGCGGGCCTGCTCGGCGCGGAGGCCTCCGGTACTGCTGCAGCCGGCCACGGCGGCCAGCAGGGCCAGCGCGGCGCAGACGGCTCGGGACCGGCGGGAAGGGCGAAAGCGGGTTGTGCTCATCCCCATAGTCTGGCTGGCCGGTCGAGTGCGGCTCGCACCGCCTCGCCCGCCGCCCGGCTCGGCGCGGCGCGGCTCCCCTCGGCTCCGCCCGGCTCCCCCTGCCGCACCCGGCTCCGTCGGCGTCCCTCGGGGGTCCGCCCCGGTCCGTTCGGGTCCGTCCGGGCGGTATCGTGCCCTGTCGGGGGGCGATCCTGGGAGTCGGCTGGGCACCTCGTCCGGACGCGGGCCGTCAGGGTGGCAGACTATGGCGGGCCCGAAAAGGGATCACCACGGAAACGTGATGTTCCTCTCAGGTTCCGCACAGATTCGGACGGCAACCGATCCCCGTTTCAGGCCGTCCAATGCCATTGGAGCGAGTTCCGGGCGAGTGGGGCCCGGGGCGGCTTTGAACCCGGATACGAGAACTTGATGCAACTGACAGGTACGCCATTCCTCCTCTGCACGATCATCCTCGTGCCGATCTCCATCGCGGTGGCCCTGCTGCTGTGGGGCAAGGTGCGCGGACCTCAGCCGGTGCGGATCCTGTCCAGGCTCGCGATGATCCTCTTCTGCCAGGTCACGGCCGTGCTGATGGTCTTCGTCATGGTCAACAACGCCAACCTGATCTACGGCAGCTGGGACGACCTGCTCGGCACCGGCAAGCACGTCCGCGCGGTGCCCGCGGTGCCGCCGGCCGATCCGGGCCCCGGCGGCGCCGCCCAGCCCGGCGGCACCCAGGCGGGCGGGGACGCCAAGGCGCCGAAGGTCACCCAGCAGTTCCGCGGCGTCGACGACCCGAAGGTGCCGAACGACGTCCAGAAGACCGACCTCAAGGGCCAGCTGTCCGGCGTCGACGGCGAGGTGCTGGTCTGGCTGCCGCCGCAGTACCACGACCCGGCGTTCAAGGACAAGAAGTTCCCGGTCGTCAAGCTGATCCCGGGCTTCCCCGGCTCCTCCTCGACCTGGTACGGGACGCTGAAGGTCTCCGAGCAGCTGAAGCCGCTGATGCAGGAGGGCAAGGTCGCCCCGTTCATCCTGGTCTCGCCGCGCACCCTGCTGCTGGGCAACAGCACGGACGCCGGCTGCACCGACGTGCCCACCAAGGTCAACGCCGACACCTGGCTGACCCGGGACGTCCCGCAGATGGTGCTGGACAACTTCCGCGCCGACCCGTCCCCGGACCGCTGGGCGGTCGCCGGCTACTCGGCCGGCGCCCACTGCGCCACCAAGCTGGCCCTCGCCCACCCCAACCGCTACCGGGCCGGCGTCAGCCTCTCGGGCTACAACGACCCGGCGACCGAGAAGGACTCGCTGGTCGGCAAGGACCCGAAGCTGCGCGAGGCCAACAACCCGGTCAACATCGTCAAGAACGCCGCCCAGCCGCCGAAGGTCGCGCTCTACGTCTCCGGCAACAAGGGCGACGGCTACGAGGACGGCCAGGCCATCGCCGCGGTCGCCAAGGCGCCGACCACGGTGCAGGTCCAGGAGACCACCGGGCCGCACTCCAGCGACGTCTGGAAGAACATGGTGCCCGGCGTCTTCCAGTGGCTGACGGGCGTCATCCCCGCCCAGCCGTAGGCGCCTGACGCCCGCACACGGAAGGGCCCCCGTCGCGACAGCTCGGGGCGGGAGCCCTTCGCCGTACGCACGGCGGCCGCTGCCCGCGCACGGCGGCCGCTGCCCGCGGACGGCGGCCGTTGCGGGCGGCCGCCCTTGCGTGCCCGCGGGCCCCGGCGGACCGTCAGGCCAGTTCGAGGGCCAGGTAGAAGTCCACCCGGTCCTCCAACCGGGACAGGTCACGGCCGGTCAGCTCCTCGATCCGGCCGATCCGGTAGCGCAGCGTGTTGACGTGCACGTGCAGCTGGGCGGCGCAGCGGGTCCACGAGCCGTCCGAGCGCAGGAACGCCTCCAGGGTGCGGACCAGGTCCGCCTGGTGCTCGATGTCGTAGGCGATCACCTTGTCCAGCAGCCGGCTGCGGAAGGCGCGGCGGACCTCGTCCGGGACGGCGGCCAGCAGCAGCACGTGCGAGGCCAGCTCCTCCGGGCCGGCCACGCAGACCCGGCCGACCCGGGCGGCGGCGATCCGGCGGGCGTGCCGGGCCTCCTCCAGGGCGCCGCGCAGGCCGCCGGCCTCGGAGGCGGGGGCGGAGACGCCGAGGGTGATCCGCCCCTCGGAGCCGAGACCGGCCTCCAGCGGGGCGAGCAGCTCGCGCAGGGTGTCGGCGGGCACCGCGGTGTCCAGCGCGGGCAGCACCACGACGGCGCCGGTGCCGGAGCCGGCGACCAGGGCGCGGTCGCTGGTCCCGCCCAGCGCCTCTTCGAGGACCGAGCGCACCGCGCCGTCGGGCAGGCCGGTGCCGTCGGCGCTGAGCACCAGCCAGGAGCCGTCCGGGGCCTGCGGCTTGGGCTCGGGGGTCTCGTAGCGGGCGGCCATCGCCGAGGAGGCGTACAGGGTGCGGCTGATCTCGGCCGGGTCGGCGTCGCGCTGCAGCAGGGCGAGCACCTCGTCGGCGAGGCGGCGGCGCAGCCGGCGGCTCTCGTCCCGGCGGTGCCGCTCGGCGGCGACCAGCCGGGCCAGGTTCTCGGCGAGCTGCTGGCGCTTGCCGGTCCACTCGGTGACGTCGCCGGCCACCGCGAGCACCCAGTCGGCGAGCGGCGCCTCGGCGTCGGGGTCGGCCGGGGCGGGCAGCAGCGAGTAGGAGCCGGTGAGCAGCCGGGCCCGGTGCGGCGGGCGGCGGCGCTGGCGCTGGGCGCCCAGGTGGGCGCGGACCAGCTGGTCGCGGTCCTCGGCGGAGAGCCGGTCGGCCGGGCCGGCGATCACCGCGCCGGTGGGGGTGAGCACCCAGCAGTCGAGGTCGAGGTCGCCGCCGAGCAGGTCGAGGACGGCGTCCAGGCCGCCGCCGCCGGCCGCCGAGACCAGCAGGCGGTGGCGGTCGACCAGGGCGGCCAGGTCGGCCGCGCGGTCGGCGGAGACCTGCCGGCCGATGAACTCGGTGACGGTCCCGAAAGCGATGTCGTCGGGTACGGCCAACAGGGGCATCCGGTGGCGGCGGCACGCCTCGACCAGGTCGTCGGGGACGGGGCCGACCTCGGCCTCGCCGGCCGCCAGGGCGACGGCGCCGCCGGCCACGATGGTGCGCACGAACCGTTCGGAGTCGGCCGGGCCGGTGCGCCAGAGCATGCCGGTGAGCACCAGCTCGCCGCCGTGCAGGTACCGGCCGGGGTCGTGCAGGTCCGTGGTCATGACACCGCTGACCTGCCGGTCCAGCTCTTCCTCGGCCGCGAGCAGGCGCAGTCGCGGGGCTCCGGGGGCGAGCAGGTCACGGACACGCATCCGGGGACTCCTATCGGGCTGGGGGGTGAGGGTGGGGGGCCCGAGCGCTCGGTCCGGGGAGACAGTGTGCCCGAACATCTGTGCTCGGTGTTACGTACCGAGGGGTGCCCGGATCACGGGCCCGTAGCTTGGGAATCACGGCCGGATTACGGTCGTAGGTAGCGCCCGGGGAACAGCTGGGCTGCGAGATTGTCCGCCTTAGAGGAACGTACAGGATGCCGGGCGGGACCACAGCCGGGGCTTCATGCCATCGGTGACTCCCAGTGGGCCCGGTCACAGCGGTTCACTGGGCCACAAGCCGCCGGACACACCCAGGTGACCAGGACGCAACGCGAAGGCGAAAAAGCAGTAGCACAGTCCGAACACCGGAAGCGGGCACTGTGCCCACCGTCTGGCCGGCAACGACTTGAGGAGACACCGCATGGAGTTCCTTCGGCCCGCTACCTGGGACGAGGCACTCGCGGCGAAGGCTGAGTACCCGACCGCGCTGCCCATCTCGGGTGGTACGGACGTCATGGTCGAGATGAACTTCGACGTGCACCGGCCATCCGCGATTCTCGACCTGAACCGCATCACCGAGCTCACCGAATGGTCGAACGACGGCGACGTCGTCAAGCTCGGCGCCTCGGTCCCGTACACCCGGATCATCAACGAGCTGTCCGGGCCGCTGCCCGGCCTGGCTCTGGCGGCCCACACCGTCGGCTCGCCGCAGATCCGCAACCGCGGCGGCGTCGGCGGCAACCTCGGCGGCGCCTCCCCGGCCGGTGACGCGCACCCCGCGCTGCTGGCCGCGGGCCGCGACGTGTTCGTCGAGGCGGGCTCGGTGCGCGGCACCCGGATGGTCCCGATCGACGAGTTCTACGTCGGGGTGAAGCGGAACAGCCTGGAGGCCGACGAGCTGATCCGGGCGGTGCACATCCCGGTCGCGGACGGCCCGCAGCAGTTCTCGAAGATCGGCACCCGCAACGCCATGGTGATCGCGGTCTGCGCCTTCGGTTTCGCCCTTCACCCGAAGAACGGCACCGTCGGCACCGGTATCGGTTCGGCTGCCCCCACGCCGCGCCGCGCCGTCGAGGCCGAGGAGTACCTGCAGGGCGTGCTGGCCGAGCGCGGTCTCTGGGAGTCCGGCGAGCTGCTGGGCGCCGAGGTGATCCAGCGGTTCGGCGAGCTGGTGAAGGCCGCGGCCTCCCCCATCGACGACGTCCGCGGCACCGCCGACTACCGCCGGCACTCGCTGGCCGTGATGGCCCGCCGCACCCTCACCTGGTGTTGGAACGACTACAGCAAGCAGATCAGGAGCGCGGCATGAGGGTCACTTTCACCGCCAACGGCAAGCCGGTCGAGGCCGACGACGTCTGGGAGGGCGAGAGCCTGCTCTACGTGCTGCGCGAGCGGGTCGGCCTCCCGGGTTCGAAGAACGCCTGTGAGCAGGGCGAGTGCGGCTCCTGCACGGTCTACCTGGACGGCGTGCCGGTCTGCTCCTGCCTGGTCGCGGCCGGCCAGGTGCAGGACCGCGAGGTCCGCACCGTCGAGGGCCTGGCCGACGAGAACGGCGAGCTGGGCCTCGTCCAGCAGGCGTTCATCGACGCCGGCGCCGTCCAGTGCGGCTTCTGCACCCCCGGCCTGCTGGTGCAGACCGACGCCCTGCTGGAGAACGACGCCCAGCCGAGCGACAACGACATCCGCGAGGCGCTGTCGGGCAACCTCTGCCGCTGCACGGGCTACGAGAAGATCATGGACGCGGTGCGGCTGGCTTCCGCCCGCAAGTGCGCTGGTAAGGCGGCTTCGGAATGAGCACTCGCACGATCCAGGGTCAGAAGAACCTCCAGAACATCAACCAGGCCAGCAAGGACGGCATCGGCGGCTCGCCGCTGCGCCCGGACGGCAACCTGAAGGTCAAGGGCGAGTTCGCGTACTCGTCCGACATGTGGCACGAGGACATGCTCTGGGGTATGGCGCTGCGCTCGCCGCACCCCCGCGCGAACATCCTGAGCGTGGACGTCTCCGACGCCCTCAAGGTGCCGGGCGTGTACGCGGTGCTGACCCACGACGACATCCCGGGCTCGAAGTACTACGGCCTGGAGATCCAGGACCAGCCGGCCCTGGCCATCGACAAGGTCCGCTACCACGGTGAGGCGATCGCGCTGGTCGCGGCCGACCACCCGGAGACGGCCCGCCGCGCGGTGAAGAAGATCAAGGTCGAGTACGAGGTGCTCACCCCGATCGTCACCGAGGAGCAGTGCCTCGACCCCGAGACCCACGGCTACGTGCACGAGCCGCACGAGTACAAGTCGCACGGGTACGGCAACATCTGCCACGAGCAGAAGCTGGTCTCCGGCCTCGGCGTGACCGACGAGGTGCGGGCGATGGCGGACGTCATCGTCAAGGGCAGCTACGAGGTCGGCATGCAGGACCAGGCCTTCCTCGGCCCGGAGTCCGGCCTGGCCGTGCCCGCCGAGGACGGCGGCATCGACCTCTACATCGCCACCCAGTGGCTGCACGTGGACCGCCAGCAGATGGCGCCCGTGCTGGCCCTGCCGGAGGAGAAGGTCCGGCTCACCCTGGCCGGCGTCGGCGGCGCCTTCGGCGGCCGCGAGGACCTGTCGATGCAGATCCACGCCTGCCTGCTGGCCCAGCACACCGGCAAGCCGGTCAAGATCGTCTACTCCCGTGACGAGTCCTTCTTCGGCCACGTGCACCGCCACCCGGCGAAGATGACCTACGAGCACGGCGCCACCCGCGACGGCAAGCTGGTCTTCGCCGACGCCCGGATCGTGCTGGACGGCGGCGCGTACGCCTCGGCCTCGCCCGCCGTGGTCGGCAACGCCGCCTCGCTCGGACACGGCCCGTACGTGATCCCGAACGTCAAGATGCACGCCATCGCGCTCTACAGCAACAACCCGTCCTGCGGCGCGATGCGCGGCTTCGGCGCCGTCCAGGCCGCCTTCGGCTACGAGACGCAGATGGACCGCCTCGCCGCCGAGCTGGGCATGGACCCGGTGGAGTTCCGCCAGCTCAACGCGATGGCCGAGGGCGACTTCATGCCCACCGGCCAGCAGATCGACTCGCCCGCCCCGGTCGCCGAACTGCTGCAGCGGGTCAAGGACATGCCGCTCCCGCCGCCGCTGGACACCGAGAACCTGGACGTGCGCCAGATCCCCGGCGCACTCTCCAACACCTCGCACGGCGAGGGCATCGTGCGCGGCGTCGGCTACTCGGTCGGCATCAAGAACGTCGGCTTCTCCGAGGGCTTCGACGACTACTCCACCGCCCGGGTGCGCCTGGAGGTGATCGGCGGCGAGCCGGTCGCCATGGTGCACACCGCGATGGCGGAGGTCGGCCAGGGCGGCGTCACCGTGCACGCCCAGATCGCCCGCACCGAGCTGGGCGTCGAGCAGGTCACCATCCACCCGGCCAACACCGAGGTCGGCTCGGCCGGTTCGACCTCCGCCTCGCGGCAGACCTACATGACCGGCGGCGCGGTGAAGCTCGCCGCCGAGGCGGTCAAGCAGGCGCTGATCGAGAAGGGCCGCCGCCGCTACGGCTGGACCCAGAACGACCTGTCGCTGGTCGGCGGCAAGGTGGTCTCCGAGTCCGCCGGCGCGCTGGTCTCCATGGTGGACCTGCTCGGCGACGAGGCGATCGACCTCACCCGCGAGCACCACCACCGCCCGACCGTCCCGTTCGACAAGGAGACCGGGCAGGGCTTCGGCCACGTCCAGTACACCTTCTGCGCCAACCGCGCGGTGGTCGACGTGGACGTCGAGCTGGGCCTCGTCAAGGTGGTCGAGCTGACCGCCGCCCAGGACGTCGGCAAGGCGCTCAACCCGCTCTCCGTGGTCGGCCAGATCCAGGGCGGCTGCACCCAGGCGCTCGGCCTGGCCGTGATGGAGGAGATCATCGTCCGGGACGGCAAGGTGCGCAACGCCTCCTTCACCGACTACCTGATCCCCACCATCCTGGACACCCCGCCGATCCCGGTGGATGTCCTCGAACTGCCCGACCCCAACGCCCCGTACGGGCTGCGCGGGGTCGGCGAGGCCCCGACCGTCTCGGCGACGCCGTCGATCGTGGCCGCCATCCGCAACGCCACCGGCCTGGCGCTCAACCGGATCCCGGTGCGGCCCGAGCACCTGACCACCGAGGCCCCCGGAGCGCTCTAGCCCCGGACCCCCGCACACCTCCCCGGGGCGGCGACCGTCTTCCCCGCCGCCCCGGGGCAGCACCCCCAGCAGGGAGACGAGCACCACCCACCGAGCACCACAGAGCACCACCCCCCGAGCACCACCCGAGCACCACCCGAGCACCACCCGAGCAGTGAGAACGCACCACCAGCAGTGAAGAGCACCACCCATGCAGCACCAGAAGCAACGCGACCGCACCATCCCGCTGCCTCTCCCACGCCGGGGTTCTGCAGCGGTGCGCACCACCCTCACCCGGCCACCGGCCGGAGCCATCACCAGCAGCACCGCAGCACTGCCACAGAGTGCACCCAGTGAGTCGAATCGTCCCCCTGTGCCAACTTCGTTGACTGGCTGTCAGGTCGGCTCGCCCACCCCAACCCCCTTTGACACTTGGGAGTGGACATGACCAGGATCCCCACGGAGCCCGGCACCACTGAAGACAGACCCGCCGAGGACGACGCCCCCACGTCGACCCCCGCGACTCCTTCGAAGAACGCGCTGGACGCGTACTTCAAGATCTCCGCCCGGGGATCGACGCTCGCCAACGAACTGCGCGGTGGTCTCACCACCTTCATGGCGATGGCGTACATCATCCTGCTCAACCCGATCATCCTGAGCGGGGCCGACGTCACCGGCGTGAAGCTGGACCACGCCGCGCTGACCACCGCCACCGCACTGGCGGCCGCCGTCACCACCATCCTCATGGGCGTGATCGGCAACGTCCCGCTCGCCCTCGCCGCGGGCCTCTCCGTCTCCGGGGCCGTCTCCGCCCTGGTCGTGCCGCACACCACCTGGCCACAGGCCATGGGCCTGTGCGTCATCTACGGCCTGCTGATCGTGCTCCTGGTGGTCTCCGGCCTCCGCGAGAAGATCATGAACGGCATCCCCCTGCCGCTCAAGCACGCGATCACCATCGGCATCGGTCTCTTCGTGACGATCATCGGCCTCTACAAGGCCGGCTTCGTGCACACCGGCGGGCCCACCCCGCTCTCGCTCGGCCCCTTCGGCGAGCTGGCCGGCTGGCCGGTCCTGATCTTCTGCCTCACCCTGCTGACCATCTTCGTGCTGATGGCCCGCAATGTCCGCGGCGCGATCCTGATCGGCATCGCCGCCGGCACCGTGGTCGCGGTGATCGTCAACAAGGTCGCCGACATCCCCGCCGACGCGTGGAAGAGCGCCGCCCCGGTCTGGCCGGGCAGCCCGGTCTCCGCCCCCGACTTCAGCCTCTTCGGCGACGTCGACCTGTTCGGTGCCTTCGGCGGGAAGGGCATGGGCGCGATCAGCGCCTCGGTCGCGGTCTTCACCCTCGTCCTGGCCGGCTTCTTCGACGCGATGGCCACCATCATCGGCGTCGGCACCGAGGCGGGCCTGGCCGACAAGCAGGGCCGGATGCCCGGCCTCTCCAAGGCCCTGTTCATCGACGGCGCCGGCGGCGCGGTCGGCGGCCTGGCCGGTGCCTCGGGCCAGACCGTGTTCGTCGAGTCCGCCACCGGCGTCGGCGACGGCGCCCGGACCGGCCTCGCCTCCACCGTCACCGGTGGCCTCTTCGCCCTGATGCTGTTCTTCTCCCCGGTCGCCGCGATCGTCCCGGTCGAGGTCGCCTCCGCCGCCCTCGTCGTCATCGGCTCGATGATGATGAGCCAGGCCCGGCACATCGACTGGTCCGACCGCGAGGTCGCCATCCCCGCCTTCCTCACCTGCGTCCTGATGCCGTTCACCTACAGCATCACCGCCGGTGTGGCCGCCGGTGTCATCTCGTACACCGTGATCAAGGCCGGCCAGGGCAAGTGGCGCGAGCCCGGCCCGCTGATGTGGATCCTGACCGCGGTCTTCGTGGTCTACTTCGCGCTCACCCCGATCAAGTCCTGGCTGGGCGTGCACTAGCAGCACCGCCGCCGTACGGGAATCGTTTCCCGTACGGCGGCCCCTCCCGTTCCGTCCCCCCGAGGTGTAAGGAGCCCCCCGACATGCAGGACATCGCCGAGCAGCTGCAGGTCTGGCACGCGTCCGGGCGCTCCTTCGCCGTGGCCACCGTGGTCGGGGTCTCCGGCAGCGCGCCGCGCGACCCGGGGGCCGCGCTCGCCGTCGACACGGCCGGCGAGGCGATCGGCAGCGTCTCCGGCGGCTGCGTCGAGGGGGCCGTCTACGAGCTCTGCCAGGCCGCCATCGAGTCCGGCGAACCGGTGCTCGAACGCTTCGGCTACAGCGACGAGGACGCCTTCGCGGTCGGCCTGACCTGCGGCGGCATCCTGGACGTCTTCGTCCAGCCGGTCGTCCCCGGCACCGACCCCGCGCTGGACGCGGGCATCACCTCCATCGCCTCCGGCACCCCCGTCGCCCTCGCCCGGGTGATCGCCGGCCCCGGCGGACTGGTCGGCGCCACCGTCGCCGTCACCGCCGACACCCACCACGGCGCCCTCTCCCCCGCGCCGACCACCGCCCACCCGTCTCCCGCCACCACCCTTCCGACGACGCTCCCCCAGCCTCCGGCCGGGGGCACCCCGATCGCGCGAAACTTCCTGTTCGCCCTGGAGCGCGCGATCGTCGCCGAGGCCCGGGCCATGCTGGACGCCGGCCGCACCGGCAAGGTCGTCCTCGGCCTGGACGGCCGTCCCTGCGACGACCAGGAGCAGGGCACCGTCACCTTCTTCGTCGAGTCGTACGTGCCCGCGCCGCGGATGCTGGTGTTCGGCGCGATCGACTTCGCCGCCGCCGTGGTGCGGATCGGCAAGTTCCTCGGCTACCACGTCACCGTCTGCGACGCCCGCCCCGTCTTCGCCACCGAACGGCGCTTCCCGGAGGCCGACCAGGTCGTGGTCGACTGGCCGCACCGCTACCTGGACTCCCAGCTCGACCGGATCGACGGCCGCACCGTGCTCTGCGTGCTCACCCACGACGCCAAGTTCGACATCCCGCTGCTGGAGCGGGCACTGCGGCTGCCGGTCGGCTACGTCGGCGCGATGGGCTCGCGCCGCACCCACCGCGACCGGCTCGCCCGGCTGCGCGAGGTCGGCCTCACCGAGGCCGAGATCGGCCGGCTGCGCTCGCCCATCGGCCTCGACCTCGGCGCCCGCACGCCCGAGGAGACCGCCGTCTCGGTCGCCGCCGAGATCGTCGCCCACCGGCGCGGCGGCAGCTGCCTGCCGCTGAGCGCCGGCGACGGGCCGATCCACCACGACCTGGCACGGGCCGGGGACGCGCCGGGGCCGGGGGAGGCCGGCGGCGAGGCGGCCGCGGCGGCGGCCGACACCGAGGACCCGCGCCCACACGCCGCCTGACGGTGTGACCGGCGGAGCGTAGCGCGGGCCGCCCAGCGGCGAGCGGGTGACGCCGCGGCTCAGGTCACGACGTTGTAGGCCTCGCAGATCAGCGGCGGGACGGTCGGGATGCCGACCTCCTGGAGGATCGGCATCAGCACCGCCGCGAAGTGCTCGAACGCCTCCCGGGACTCCCACACGTCCGTCACGTGCCAGCCACCGTCCGGCGTCGGGCCCGCCGCGTGCAGGACCAGCCCGCGCACCGGCCAGTCCGACGGCGCGTTCAGCCCGGCACCGCCGGTCAGCCGGTCCACGGCCTCCTCGTACTGTTCCTGGGTGACCTCCGGGAAGTCGAAGGCCGCGATGATCGCCATGGGGATGCTCCTGCCCGGTCGGGTTCCGCCGTATCCGTCTCCGTCTCCGCCTCCCATGCAGCCCCCGGCCCGGCCCGCCGGCCAGCCCAGCGCCCCCGGCCGGGTGACCCCACGGCTCCCACGCCGGCCCCCGCGGGACCGGCTGACGTTCCCGCGGCACCGGCTGACATTGCGGGGCCCGGGCGGCGGCGGGACGCTGGAGCTCAGGAACCGCCCCTGCGGGCCCCTCGCGAGCCCGGGGAAGGAGCACCGGTCATGCGTGCCCTGCTGGAGATCTCCCTCGACACCCCGACGGCGAACGCCGTGATCAACGAGCGCGCGGTCGCCGAGAAGTTCGACCGCATCATGAGCGCCCTCAAACCCGAGGCCGTCTATTTCTTCGCCCGCAACGGTCGGCGCAGCCAGATCATGGTCATCGACGTACCGGACGAGGCCTCGCTGCCGTCCGTCTGCGAGCCGTTCTGGCTGGAGTTCAACGCCGAGGTCGACGTGCACATCTGCATGAACGCCGACGAGCTGCGCGAAGGGCTGAGCCGCCTGGAGCGCTGACCACCGCTCAGTCCGGCCCGGTTTCGGGTTACGGCTTACGGCTTACGGCTTACGGCTTACGGCTTACGGCTTACTACAGCGGGCGTACCCGCTCGGCCACCCAGCGGCCCTCCTGCTCGGTCGGGTCGTACTCCACCCGCTGGCCCTCGGCGAGCGCCCGGTCCTCCCCGCCGACGATCGAGTCGAAGTACACGTACAGCGCGGGCCCCTCCTCGTCGGGCGTGATCAGGCCGTAGCCGTGGTTCACGTGGTAGGACTGCACGGTGCCGGTGGCCATGGGTGCTCCTTCGCTTCCGCTCGGTGATGAACCCCCTGGACCTCCTGGGTAACAGACGACCACCCCGGATCCACAACGGCGCGCCCTAGGATCGGGGTGACGAGGGAGGTTGTGGCCGATGCGGGCGGCGCGCGCGATATCGCTCCTGTTGCTGCTCCAGGCGCGGCGGAGCATGACCGGGCCCGAGCTGGCCGCGGAGCTGGAGGTGTCCGAGCGCACCGTCCAGCGGGACGTGCTGGCGCTGGCCGAGGCCGGGGTGCCGGTGTACGCCGACCGCGGGCGGGGCGGCGGCTACCGGCTGCTGGACGGCTACCGCACCCGGCTGACCGGGCTGGACCGGGCCGAGGCCGAAGTGCTGCTGCTCGCCGGACTGCCCGGCCCGCTGGGCGACATGGGGCTCGACGGCCCGGCGCTGGCCGCCCGGCTGAAGGTGCTGGCCGAACTCGGCGAGGCGCCCTCGGCCGGCGTGCGGAGGTTCCACCTGGACGCGCCCGGCTGGTTCCGCACCGCGCCCGCGCCGCCGCTGCTCGCCGAGGTCGCCCGGGCCGTCTGGGGAGAGCGGCTGCTGCGGGTCCGCTACCGGCGGAGCGGGCAGGCCGCCGTCGAACGGACGCTGCAGCCGTACGGCCTGGTGCTGAAGGCGGGCGCCTGGTACCTGGTGGCCCGCCCGGACGGCACGGGCGGCACGGGCGGCACGGGCGGCGCGGACGGTGCGGACGGCACGGGCGGCGCGGACGGCACGGGCGGCACGGGCGGCGCGCGGGTGTACCGGGTGGACCGGCTGGAGTCCGCCGAGCCGCTGGAGCCGCGGTTCGAACGCGACGAGGGGTTCGACCTCGCCGCGTACTGGGAGGCCAAGGCCGCCGAGTTCGCCCGCTCGCTGCTGCGGGAGAGCGTCCTGGTGCGGCTCAGCCCGCTCGGCGCCGAGCGGCTCCCCCACCTGCTGGAGCCGGTCGCCGCCCGGCAGGCCCTGGCGACCGCCGGTGAGCCGGACGGCGACGGCTGGGTCACCGTCCGGCTCCCGGTGGAGTCGGCGGAGGTCGCCTACGACGAGCTGTTGCGGCTCGGTCCCGAGGCCGAGCTGCTCGAACCACCGGAACTGCGGCGGCGGCTGGCGCGGGCGGCGGCCCGGACGGCGGCGCTGTACTCCGCCGCCGCCCGAGCCGGTGCTCAGCGGTAGCCGGCCGGGTCCAGCGGGCCCTCCGCCCGCTCCACGTCCACCAGGTAGCGCCACGCGTCCGGGCGGCTGCCGTCGAGGTCGGTGAAGCCGTACTCCCCCGCCAGGGCGCCGCTGGAGGTCGACTTCCCGTTCCAGCGGGCGCGTTCGGGGTCGGCGGCCAGCGCGACCACCGCGCGGCCGACGTACGCGGGCGACTCCGAGATGCCGAACTGCGGCTCCCGCGCGGTCGCCTCGCGCCAGGTCTCCTCGGTGACGCCGAAGTGCTCCAGCATCATCTCCGACCGCATCCAGCCGGGCGTGAGCGCCACCGCCGTCGCCCCGCGCGGGCCGAGCTCGTGCCCCAGGGCGAAGGCCATCCGCAGCACCGAGGCCTTGGCGAGGTCGTAGAAGAAGGAGTTCCGGTAGCGGGTCGCGTTGTACTCGACGGTGCCGTCGGTCATCTCCACCACCAGCCCGCCCGGGTGGCGCAGCAGCAGCGGCAGCAGGTGGTGGCTGGTGATCGCGTGCGTCTCGACGGCGAGGCGCAGCAGCCGCAGCCCGTTGTCGAGGTCGTGCTCCCAGACCGGGCTCTCCCACGCGAACAGTTGCTCGCCGCCCCAGATGTCGTTCACCAGGACGTCCAGCCCGCCCTGCTCGGCCTCGATCCGCTCCGCCACCGCCGCCACCTCGGCGGGCACCAGGTGGTCGGCCCGCACCGCGATGCCCCGCCCGCCCGCCGCGGTCACCAGCGCCGCCGTCTCCTCCAGCGTCTCCGCCCGCCCGTACTCCGACCGGTGCCCCTCGGCGCTGCGCCCGGTCGCGTAGACCGTCGCCCCCGCCGCACCCAACTGCACCGCGATCCCCCGCCCGGCCCCTCGGGTGGCCCCCGCCACCAGTGCGACCTTGCCCTTGAGCGGCTGTCCCATGCCTCGTCCTTCCTCGCGCTTTCGCCGACAACGACGATGCTGCCGTGGAACCCCGACACCTCCTGTCGGGATTATGGACGCCTTGCCAACGCGGGGTACCTTCCGGATCCTGCCCGACGCCCTCTGAGGGGCCGTCGGGCAGGACCCCCTCAGGTCACGTTGAGGCGGGCGGCGAGACGGAGGAGGCCCGGGGAGAGGCGGCTGAGGAAGCGGGCCGCCTTGGCCTCGGGGGTGACGGGGACGACCGGCCTGCCGGTGCGGACGGCGTGCACGATCGCGGCCGCGACCTTCTCGGGCGGGAAGCCGCGGCGGGCGTAGAGCCGGGCGGCGCGGGCCTGCTTGGCGGCCTGTTCGGCGGGACTGGTGCCGGAGAAGGTGGAGGTACGGGTGATGTTGGTGTTGACGATGCCGGGGCAGATGGTGGAGACGCCGATGCCGTGGGCGGCCAGCTCGGCGCGCAGGCAGTCGGAGAGCATGAAGACGGCGGCCTTGCTGGTCGCGTAGGCGGTGAGCGCCTTGGACGGCAGGTAGGCGGCGGCCGAGGCGAGGTTGACGATGTGGCCGTCGGCGCCCCGGTCGGCCATCAGGTTGCCGAAGGCGCGGCAGCCGTGGATGACCCCCCAGAGGTTGACGTCCAGGACGCGCTGCCACTCCTTCTCGGTGGTCTGCAGGAACGTCCCGGAGTGGCCGATGCCGGCGTTGTTGACCACCACGTCGGGGATGCCGTGCTCGGCGGCGACCGTCTCCGCGAAGGCGTCCACGGCGGCGCCGTCGCTGACGTCGACCCGGTAGGCGTGGGCCGGCGGGCCGATCAGGCCGGCGAGTTCGGCGGTGCGCCGGGCCGCGTCGAGGTCGAGGTCGCACACCACGACCCGGGCGCCCTGCTCGGCGAAGGCCAGCGCGGTGGCCCGGCCGATGCCGCTGCCGCCGCCGGTGACGACGACCAGCTCGCCGGGGCGGGCCCGTTCGGCGCTGCGCCCGGCGTCGACGGCGGCGGTGAACTCGCGGACCATGCCGGCCACGGTGGATCCCTTCTCCAGCAGGGCGGACCAGTGGGTGGCGTGCAGCGAGCGGCGGGTCAGGTCGGGCACCCAGCGCTCCAGCCCCTCGGAGAGGAACTCGCCGACGTAGTGGTCCTTGGTCAGGGTGATCAGCTGGACCGGCACCTTGGTGGGCCGCTCGCGCGGTCGGCGCAGCGCGGGCCGCATGTTCGCCCGGTACAGCTCGATGCCGCGCACGGCGTCCCGCCGCAGGGTGGGCTGCGGGTGGCCGGCGCGCGGGGTGACCTCCTCCAGGTCGCGCAGCACCCGGCCCCAGGCGCGGGCCAGGCCGAGCCGCCAGATGCCGGGGGCGAGGTAGGGCAGGTGGAAGGCGGTGATGTACCAGGAGTGCACGCCCTGGGAGAGCAGCTGCCGCAGGTGGCGGGGGGTGGGCCGGCGGTAGCGGTCGCGCAGCCAGAAGCCCATGTGGTCGAGGCAGGGCCCGGACATGGTGGTGTAGGAGGCGAGCCGGTCCTCGGCGCCGGGGGTGGTGACGGCCTCCCAGGACTGCAGCGAGCCCCAGTCGTGGGCGACCACGTGCACCGGGCGGTCCGGGCTGACGGCGTCGGCGACCGCGAACAGGTCGGCGGCGAGCCGCTCCAGCCGGTAGCCGTCGCGCGTGGCCGGGACGCCGGACTCACCGGCGCCGCGCACGTCGTAGCGGACGACGTGGTGGTCGCGGGCGAGGTCGTCGGCGACGTCGTCCCAGACCACGTGGGTGTCGGGGTAGCCGTGCACCAGGAGGACGGTGGGCGCGGCGGGGTCGCCGTCCTCGAAGACGGCGAGCGGCAGCCCGCCGGAGGTGACGGTCCGGCGGCGGGTGGTCGTCCGGGGGGGCGTCATCGGGTCGTCTCCTGGGCGGTCGCCGGGGTGGGTGCGTCGTCGGTCGCGGTGGTCGGCGTGGTGATGGCGGCGGTGGTGGGGGTGGGGGTGGTGGCGGTGGGGGTGGGGGTGGTGGCGGTGGGGGTGGCGGTGGGGGCGGTGGGGGTGGTGGCGGTGACCGCCGTGGTCCAGCGGCGGACGTGCGGCAGGTCGTCGTCGAGCCAGTACGCGTCGTCCTCGGTGACCACCAGCAGCTCCTCGAACTTGATGCCCACCTCCCGGAACCCGATGTGCGGCTCCACCGCCCACAGGCCCGGGGTCGGCGCGTGCCGGGAGGACCGGCCGTCCGCCCAGAGCGGCGAGCGGCCGTGCAGGCGTTCGCCGATCAGCTCGCGGCCGAGGGTCTGGAGTGTACGCACCCCGAAACCGAACAGGTTGACCCCGGCCGGTCCGCGGGCGGTCATCCGGGTCACCTGGTGGCCGATCACCCGGCCCGGGTAGACGCGGTGGCGGTTGTCGTAGCCGTGCACCTCGATCTGCGCGTCGACGGCCGCGTACACCTCGTTCAGCGGCTTGCGGGCGCGGACCTCGGCGAGGATCAGCTCGCGGTACACCTGGAGGTCGGCGGCGAGCCGGTCCCAGACCGGGTTCTCGCCGACCTTGCCGCCGTAGCCGATGTCGGCGGTGTAGCCGTCCACGACCGGCGCGCAGTCCAGCACGTACGGCATGCCCTCCTCCAGGCGGCGGTTGCCCGCGAAGAACTGGAGCGGGGTGTGGAAGTGCCGGAACGCCGTCCGGTCGCCGAACCAGGCGAACGGGACGTGGAAGAAGTCCTGCACGCCGGCGGCGACCAGGCAGCGGCGCAGCTTGGCGGTGGCCTGGCGCTCGGTGACGCCGGGTTCGATCCAGGCGGCGACCTGTTCGGCGCAGTGGTAGGCGAGTTGCTGGGTCTCCCGGAACCGGGCGAGGTCGTGCTCGGTGAACGGGAAGGCGGGGGTGCGGGGCACGGCGGGGCTCTCCTTTACACGTCCAGGACGAGGGTCTCGCCCTCGGCGGCCCGGGAGACGCAGGGCAGCAGGGCGCCGGCGGCGCGCTGCTCGGGGGTGAGACGGCGGTCTCGGTGATCGGGCCGGCCGGCGAGCAGGCGGACCTCGCAGGTGCCGCAGAAACCCTGGTGGCAGGAGTACGGCAGGTCGGGGCGGGCCTCGCGGAGCACGTCCAGGGCGGACCGGTCGGCGGGGACGTCGAGCGGCGGACCGTCCGCGCCGAGGCGGACGGTGAACGGCTCGCCGTCGGTGATCGGGGCGGCGCCGAAGCGCTCGAAGTGCAACGAGGCGGCGGGCGAGTCGTCCAGCGCCCGCTGGACGGCGGCCAGCATCGGGGCCGGGCCGCAGCAGTAGACGGCGGCGCCGTGCGGGGCGTGCGCGAGCAGCTCGGCGCCGGTCGGCACGCCGCCGTGCTCGTCGTCGGTGCGCAGGTGGACCCGGCGCGGGTCCAGGGCGCGCAGCTCGTCCGCGTACGGGAGGGTGTCGGCGGTGCGGCCGACCTGGACGAGCTGCCAGTCCAGGCCGTGCCGCTGCGCCTCGCGGGCCATCGGGAGCAGCGGGGTGACGCCGATTCCGCCGGCCAGCAGCAGGACGGCCGGCTCGGCGCAGAAGGCGAAGCCGTTGCGCGGGCGGCGGGCGGTGAGGCGGCTGCCGGGGTGCAGGGTGTCGTGGATCTCCACCGAGCCGCCGCCTCCCCCGGGGAGCCGGCGCACGGCGATCCGGTAGTGGGTGCGGTCGGCCGGGTCGCCGCAGAGCGAGTAGTGGCGCTCGCGGCCGGAGGCGAGCGCGAGCCGCAGGTGCGCGCCGGGCTGCCAGGCCGGGAGGGGGCCGCCGGAGGGGTCGGCGAGCCGCAGCTCGACGGCGTCGACGGCGACCTGACGGCGGGCGGTGACGACCAGTTGCAGCGGGGGGACGGGTCGGCTCTGCGGGCGGCGGGGGCTGCGCCGCAGCAGCGGACCGCCGAGCGCCGGGGAGTAGCGGTCGCCGAAGGCGGTGAGGCGCTGCAGGAACCGGTCGGCGCGGGGGCGGCCGTAGAGGTCGGGCGGCGGGGTGTCCAGGTCCATGCGGTTCCTTCGGTCGGGGACGGCGGGCGGGGGGCGGCGGGCCGGCGCGAGGGTAGCGGGGTGGCAGCGGGGGCGAGGGCGGCTGGCGGGGCGAACAGATGACAGATGACAACTTTCAGCGTTCAACTTTCAGCTAACAGATTTCAACTGATGAAATCTGTTAGCTGTCATCTGTTCGCCGTGAGCCGTCGTCCGCAGGCCGCGGGCCGTCGTC
This sequence comes from Kitasatospora sp. NPDC127111, assembly GCF_042677465.1. NCBI lineage: Bacteria > Bacillati > Actinomycetota > Actinomycetes > Kitasatosporales > Streptomycetaceae > Kitasatospora > Kitasatospora sp. NPDC127111. The sequence goes on along the minus strand of NZ_JBHXTG010000042.1, from coordinate 35,694 downwards.
CGTGGTCCGTCGCCCGTGCCCCGTTGACCCCTCCGGCCGTCAGTGGGTGGCGGCGGCGCGGGCGGCCGGGGAGGTGGCGAGGTAGCCGAGGGCCTGGCTGGAGGAGCCCTCTTGGGTGGGGTGGTAGCCGGGCCGCAGGTAGCGCAGGCCGGAGCGGACCGACTGGAGCGGGTCGGGCAGCAGGCCGCGCTTGGCGATCCGGCCGGCCTCGCGCCAGGTGGGCTTGAGCCGGCCGTCCAGGGTCGGGTCGGCGGCCAGCAGGAAGCGGGCGCCGCGCACCCAGAGGTGCACCAGCAGCGGGCCGGAGACGACCATGCCGCGGATCCGGCGCAGGTACCCGGGGTCGAGGTGGACCATCAGGTCGAAGGCGACGCTGCGGTGCTCGACCTCCTCGGCACCGTGCCAGCGCAGCAGGTCGAGCATCGTCGGGTCGGCCTCGGCCCGGTCCAGGCCCGGGGAGTTGAGCGCCCAGTTGCCGAGGAAGGCGGTGAAGTGCTCGATCGCCGCGATGAAGGCGACCCGCTCGATGACGTTCTCGCGCCGCTGGGCGGGCGTCAGGCCGGGCTTGTCGCCGAGCACCCGGCGGAACAGCCAGGAGACCTGCCGGACGTAGGGGCGCGGGTCGAGGCCCTGGCCGAGCAGGTGGTCCAGCACCTCCTGGTGCGCCTCGGCGTGGATGGCCTCCTGCCCGATGAAGCCGAGCACCTCCTCGCGCAGCCGCTCGTCCCGGATCAGCGGCAGCGCCTCCTTGAACACCTTGACGAACCAGCGCTCGCCCTCGGGGAGCAGCAGGTGGAGGACGTTGATGACGTGGGTGGCCATCGGCTCGTCCGGGATCCAGTGCAGCGGCAGCCGGGCCCAGTCGAAGCGGACGTCGCGGGGTTCCAGGACCAGGGCGTCGTGGACTCGCGAGGCGGGGGCGGCGACGGCGGGGACGGGTGTGCTGCGGGACATGGGAGGCCCTCCTGACCTGCGGGTGGCTGCTCGACTGAGGGAAACGTACTCGCGGGTAGTGGTGGCGACAAGGGTTTCGGCGACTCTTATCGACATCGAGTCTAATAAGTGATGTACACCGCGGGAGGCTCCCGGAAACGCGGAAGCCCCGCCGAATCCCCGGGCGGGGTGTCGGCGGGGCCACGGGCCCTGTCGGACGGTCAGACCGCCATGGCGAGCATCAGCGGCGCGGCCCGGGCCGCCAGCAGCTCGGCGGCCGCCTTCAGCCGGTGCACGTTGTCCACCGGCATCGAGGTGGCCAGGCAGCCGACCGTGCTGCCCGCCGTCACCGGAACGGCCGCGCAGACGGTGCCGAGCGCGTACTCCTGGATGTCCAGCACCGGCACGGTGGCCGGCTGGCGCTCCAGCCGGTGCATCAGCTGGTCGGCGTCGGTGATGGTGCGCGAGGTGAGCCGGGCCACCGGGTGCCGGGACAGGTGGTCCCGGCGGGCGTCGTAGTCGAGCTGGCTCAGCAGGCACTTGCCGATCGCGCTGGCGTGCGCGGTGGCCCGGAAGTCCACCCACTCCTGCACCGCCGGCGCGTGCTCGCCCGCGGCGACCGCCTCCACCGACAACTCCCCGTCGTGGTACCGGCTGAAGTACACGGCCGCACCCAACTCGTCGCGGAGCTCGGCGAGTTTGCGGTCCATCCGGGCGCGCACCAGCTGCTCCCGGTTCTGCTGCCCGAGCAGCGCGAAGGTACCGCCGAGCACCCAACCGCCGTCCTGGCACTGGAGATAGCCCTCGATCTCCAGGATCTCGGCGAGCCGGCGCACCGTCGGCAGGCTCAGGGACGTCTCCCGGGCGAGGGAGACCAGGGTGGCGCCGCCGGGGTGCCGGTCGACGGCCTCCATCAGTCTCAGGGCGTGCTGCAAGGAGGTGAAGGGACCGGGCATGCCCTGGTCCGGTGCGGCGTGACGACCCGGGGCTGGTGTCGACATGTCGTCCCCTTCCGATGTCCGCCCGGGGAGCGATCCGCGGGCTTCTCCAGCCTATCCACCCCGGGCGCCCGGCAGTTGCCGTCCGAGGATATTGGTGCAGGTATCGTGAACGGGCTTGACCGGCATATGCCTCCGATCGCCGGCCGGAACGGGCACCGCACCGCGCGGAGGTCTCAGGAGGCCGGCGGGCAGGGATCGGTGTACTCGGTGCCGGGCAGCAGCCCCTGCCACTTCTCCTCGCTCATCCGCCCCGGCAGCGCGGCGCAGAGCGCCTTCGGCAGCTCGTCGTCCAGACCGGTGGGCACCAGCAGCACGCCCACGTCCAGCGCCCGCAGCAGGTCGGAGTCGAAGTCCAGCAGCATCGCCCCGTCCGTCGGGCCGATCGCCAGCACCGTGAGGCGCTTCAGGTCGATCCGCGCGTAGTCCTTCAACCGTTCGGCGTTGGCCAGGAGTTCGGCCCCCGCGCCGTCCTCGTCGGCCGCCGAGGGCGCGCGCCAGATCGCCAGGCCGCCGCCGTCCGCCGTCTTCCAGCCCACCAGCCGGCCGCTCTTCTGAGCGGCCTCCAGCCCGGACAGGGCGGTCAGACCGCCCTGGAGGACGACCGGGCGCAGCTCCGGCAGCCTCAGCAGGGCGGGCCTGCCCCGGTCGCTCGCCACCGCGAGCAGGTGGTCGGAGACCAGCGCGTTGACGTGGCCGTCGCCCGCCAGCGTGCCCATGGTGCGGGCGCCGTCGGGGCCGCCCGGGGACCAGAGCCGGATCACGGGCTCGCCGATCTCCCGCCGCCCCGGCTCCGGATCCTTCAACGGCGCGGTGACCAACAGCCAGTCACCCTCCGTGCGGTAGAGCGCCTGCGGCGGCTCGTCGACCCGGGCCGTCTGGACCGGGTGGCGCGGATCGACGAAGTCCCAGAACTGCGCCTGCCGGGGCAGCAGCAGCGCCGCCGACCGCGGGCCGGTGAACGAGGGAACGGCCTGCGGACCGGCCCCGCCGATCGTCCCCTCCTGCTCGGCGCGGTCCAGCCGCTCGATGTTCCAGATCACCGCGTCGCCGGTGGCCGCCCGGTGCAGCAGCAGACGCTTCCCGTCCGGGGCGAGCGCGAAGCCCGCCGAGCCCGCGTCACCGTCGCCCGAATGCTCGAACTCCTGGCCCGGTGTGAGCGCTCCGTCGGTGAAGTCCCAGAGTTTGAGCCTCGTCCCGTCCCGGTTCTGGCTGATCAGCGCCGCGCGCCCGGGCAGGAAGCGCGCCCGGGCCCACGGCTCCGGCAGCACGGCCGCCACCGACGGGGCCTTGTCGGGGTCTGCGATCCGCCAGATCCGGGCGGTGTCCGCGACGACGTCCGTCCCCACGTAGAAGCCGCCGTCCGCCGAGAGCATGGAGCCCGAGACCGTCCCGCGCTGCGCCGCGAGGTCCGGCACCGAACGCCGCAGCGGGCTCCAGAGGCGGATGCCGCCGTCGTAGCGGCCCGCCGCGAGAGCGCGGTTGTCCGGCCGGTAGGCGACCGCCTGGACCGCGTACGGCGGCATCGGCACGTCGTCCTCGTCGCCCGGTCCCAGCGTGGCGAGGTCGGGCCGGGGGCCGGTCGTCCCGCGACCCTCCGACGGCAGCTCGTCCGGGCCGCCGAGGTCGCTGTCCTGCGGCCCGACGGTGAAGACCCGCACGTGGCCGTCCCAGCCGGCGCCGGCCAGGTAGCGGCTGTCCCCCCGGAAGGACAGCGCGGGAGTGCCGGCGGGCAGCCTGAACGGGCCCAGGGCCTTCTGGGGGTGCTCCCGGTCGGTGATGTCCCAGGCCTTCACGTCCTCCGGGCCGCCGCCGGCCAGGGTGCGGCCGTCCGGGCTGATCGCGACCGAGAACGCGTAGGCGTCGGTGATCAGCGTCCCCGGTGCGGCACTCAGGCGGTCGGGGGCGTTCCACAGCCGGATGTTGCCTCCGTGCAGCCCCACCGCCACGGTCCGGCCGTCCGGGTGGAAGGCGACGCAGTTCAGCGGCGTCTCGCCGTCCGGTCCGGCGACCCGCCCGCCGGTCGGCCGGCTCGGGTCGGTGACGTCCCAGAGCACCAGACCCCGGTCGGTGGCCACCGCGAGCAGCCGTCCGTCCGGGCTGACGGCCAAGCCGTGGGCCAGGCCCGAGTCGTCGGCCGTCACCCGCGCGACCTCGCGCGCGTGGTCCGGGTCGGCGAGGTCCCAGACGTAGAGCTGCCGGCCCGCCTGGGCGAACAGGTGCCGGCCGTCCGGCCGCCAGGCGATGGTGGCCGTCCCGTCCACCGCCAGGGTCTGCCGGGGGTGCGGACGGACCGGGTCGGAGACGTCCCAGGTCCGCACGGTGTGGTCCTTCGAGGAACTCGCGAGCGTCGCGCCGCCGGGCTGGAAGGCGAGGTTCAGGACGGCGTTGCCGTGCCCCTCCAGAACGGCCGGGACCGGGGTGAGCGCCGACCGGAGCAGGGCGGACCTCGCCTCCACGGTCGGGGCGGTCCGGAAGGCCACCAGGCTCATCTCCAGTGCCGCCGCCGGGTCGTCGGGCCGGAGCGCGTCCGCCACCGCGGCGATCCGCTTCGACCGGACCTCCGCTGCGCGGTCGTCGGCGAGGCCCTGCTGGAACCTGGCGACGACCACCGCGCCGACCAGCGCCAGCACGAGGGTGACCGCCGTCGTGCGGAAGGACCTCCTGGCCCGGCGCTGCCGTCGTTCCAGCTTCGTGCAGGCCCGGAGGTACTCCAGCTCGGCGGTGGTGAGGGTGATCCGTGCCGCCGGGGCGGTCCTGGCCGGGTCGGTCCGGCCGCGCAGTGCGGCGAGCTGGTCGCCGCCGACCAGGTAGGAGCTCCGGCGGTCGCTCTCCTCCCAGCGGGCGGCCAGCCCGGTGAGGCGCTGGCGGGCCAGCAGTTCCTCCTTGGACTCGCCGAGCCACTGGTCGAGCTGGTCCCAGGCCCGCAGCAGCGCCTCGTGGCTGATCTCGACGAAGCCGCCGCCGCGCACCACCAGGCGGGCGTGGGTGAGGCGGTCCAGCACCTCGCTGATCACCTGCTGCTCGGCGGCGGAGCGCCCGTCCAGCAGCTCCGCGAGGCCGGCCCGCCGGCGCACCGCGACGTCCTGCGGGCCGATGTGCACCATGCGCAGCAGGATGTCCCGCAGGACGCCGCGGCGCCGGTCGTCCAGCTCGTCGTGGAGCCGCTGGGCGGTGTTGCTGACCGACTGCCAGATGCCGCCGGTGCGCTCGTAGCCGGCGAGGGTGAGGACGTGGCCGCTGCGGTGCAGCCAGGTGGCGTGCAGGGCGTGGGCCAGGAACGGGAGGGCGGCACCGGGCGAGGACGGGCGGTCCTGCCGGCCGTGCCGCAGGTCGTGCAGGAGCCGGTCGGTGAGGCCGTGCTCCAGGCTCAGACCCGCCCGGGCCGCCGGGAGTTCGACGGCCTCGCGCAGTTCGGCGGGCGTCAGCGGCGGGAGGTTGACCACGCCGCGTTCCACCGCGGCGTAGAGGGTGGGGTGGTCGGTGAGGAGGCCGTAGTGGTCGGCCTGGACGGCCAGCACGGCGAGCGGCCGCCCGGACGGGGCGGGCGCGGTGAGCGGGGCGGGCGCGGTGGGCGGGGCGGGCGCGGTGGGCGCGGTGGGGGCGGTAGGCGCGGCGGGCGGGGCGAACGGGGCGGGTCCGGCGGGCGGTTCGGACCGGTCCGGCCGGGCGGGGCCGAGCAGGGAGAGGAACCGGTCCCGCTCGGCCTTGTCCTCGCAGCGGGTGAAGACCTCCTCCAACTGGTCCACCAGCAGCAGCCGCGGGGTCTGGTGCCCCGGCCGGGCGGGCGGGAACTCCCCCGCCGACAGCGCCCGCAGCACGTCGTCGGGGGCCCGCCCGGTGCTCTGGGCCCACCGTTCGGCGAGCAGGTGCAGCGGGTGCTCGCCGGGCGCGGGCAGCAGCAGGGCCGGCCAGGGCACGGACTGGGGCCGCTCCGCCCGGCGCTCCCCGAGCCCGGCCAGCAGGCCGGCCCGCAACAGGGAGGACTTGCCGACGCCGGAGGAGCCGACGACGAGGACGGCGTCCTGCCGGCCCGGCGTGCCGACCTCCGCCAGGAGCCGCTCGGTGAACCGCTCGCGGCCGAAGAAGTAGGCCGTCTCCGCCGCCTTGAACGCCCCCATGCCGGGGTACGGGCAGGGGCCGGGTGCCGGCGGCAGCGGCCGCCAGTCGGGCCGCTCGGGGTAGGCCCGGTTGCGGGTGAGGACCGCCGAGACCAGGGCGCCGTCGCTCTGCAGGCGCGGGCCGGCGCCGTCCCAGGGCAGGCCGGCCAGGCCCCGGTAGAGGCTGTCCAGGGTGAGGTCCGGCGGACCGGACGGGTCGCCCTCGGCGAGCAGGGTGAGCAGTCGCCCGCTGAACAGCGTGTGCGGCCGGCCCGGCGGCGCGAAGGCGAGCTCGTAGCGGGAGGCCGAGCTGAGCAGGGCGCTGCCCTGCGGCCGGGCGTGGACGGCCGGGTCGCCCGGGCCGGCCTCGGGGACGGCGGCCCGGCCGGAGTAGCAGCAGTCCAGGACGACGACGCTGCCGTGGCGGGCGGTGCCGAGGAGGTGCCGCAGCACCGTGTAGGGGACGGCGTGGCCGATCGACTCGTCCGACTCGCTGGCCCAGGTGGCGAGGTGGAGATCGTTGCCGGGCCCCAGGATGCCGTGGCCGACGTAGTAGAGCAGCAGGACGCCCTCGGCCTCGGCGGCCTGCCGCTCGACCAGCGTGACCACGTCCGGGGCGGTGGCGTAGGGCGGCAACCGGTGGATCGCGTCGGCTGCCAGCCCGCAGAGCTCGCGCAGCGCGGTCTCGACGTCGTCGAGCGTGGTCTCCACGGCGGGCAGCGGCCGCAGCAGCGAGCCGGCCCGGTGGGCGCCGGTGCCGATCAGGACGGCCCGCGCGCCCGGCCCGAACAGCCGGCCCGGCGGGGCGCTCACCGCGCGGCCCCGTCACCGCCCGCCCCGGGGCCGCCCGATCCTGGGCTGCCCGATCCTGGGCCACCCGCTCCGGGGCCCGCGGGGTCGGGGACCTCAAGGGCGGGGCCGGCGGCACCGGGACCCGCGGAACCGGAGCCCGGGCTGGTGACCGCCGCCCCGGAGGTCGGCGGCCCGTCCGACCCGCCATCCAGCGCCGAGGTCAACTCTCTCACCAGGTCGGCCATCTGTTGCGGCGTCAGCCCCTTCACCTGTCGGGTGGAGAGGCTCAGCCGGCTGCCGTCCGGCCGGGTGATCGTGAGGGTGTGACCGGCACGCCGGGTCCGCACCCAGGCGACCACCGCCCCCGCGAACACGGCCGCCACGCCGCCCGGTTCGAGCAGGGCGACCAGCGCGTCGGCGGCCAGGCCCATGCTTCCCGGCTCGGACGGCCCGCCCGCCCGCCCGACCCGGCCGCGCAGCCCGGGCTCCTCGGCCAGCCAGCGGCGCAGCTCGTGGAGGGCGCCGCCGTCGGCACCGTTGCCCTGTCCTTCGTCCTCGACGCTGACGACGATCCGCATGATCCCCCCGTCGGACAACCTTTCTGACGATCGGTCAGCGTAGCCGTCCGGCGGCTCCGGGTCAGCGTCCGTGCACGAATTCGCGGGCGGCGAGCCTCGCCGGGGGTGGCGGCCGACCGCACTCGGGGCCAGCGGCCCCGGACGGCGAACGGGCCCCTCCCCCACTGCCCTGGGGGGAGAGGCCCGGCCGCGGCCGCCGGGGTGCGGGCCCCGGCGGCCGGTGAGGGGGGGGTCGGAAGGAGTCGGTGCGTCAGCCCTCGTCGCCGGCGCGCAGCTTGGCGACGGCGGCCTCCAGGCGGGCGCCGTACTCCTCGTCGGCGGCGTGGAAGTGGGCGAGGTTCTTCTCGACGATGTCGTCGCGGGTCACCTGGGCCAGGAAGCCCGCGATGTTGTTGATCAGGCGGGTCTTCTCGCCCTCCGACATCAGCCGGTAGAGCTCGCCGGCCTGGAAGAAGTCGTCGTCCTTGGTGTGCGCCGGCGTGGTGTAGGTGCCGGTGTAGCCGTCCAGCTTGACCGGCGCGGCGAGCGCGCTGTCGGTCTGGGCGGGGCCGTCGTACGAGTTGGGCTCGTAGTTCTTGGCGCGGCCGGACTTGTTGACGGCGGAGAAGCCGTCCCGGCCGTAGTTGTTCGCCTCGGTGGCGCGCGGGGCGTTCACCGCGAGCAGGGTGTGGTTGACGCCGAGGCGGTAGCGCTGGGCGTCGGCGTAGGCGAACAGGCGGCCCTGGAGCATCTTGTCCGGGGAGGGGCCGATGCCGGGCACGAAGTTGTTCGGCGAGAACGCGGACTGCTCGACCTCGGCGAAGACGTTCTCGGGGTTGCGGTTCAGCACCAGGCGGCCGACCTTGACCAGCGGGTAGTCCGCGTGCGGCCACACCTTGGTGAGGTCGAAGGGGTTGAAGCGGTAGTCCGCGGCCTCGGCGACCGGCATCAGCTGGACGTAGAGGGTCCAGGACGGGAAGACGCCCCGCTCGATGGCCTGGTGCAGGTCGCGCTGGTGCGAGTCGGCGTCGGCGCCGAGCACCTCGGCGGACTGCTCGCCGTCCAGCGAGCGGATGCCCTGGTTGGTCTTGAAGTGGTACTTCACCCAGTAGGCGTCGCCCTGCTCGTTGACCCACTGGTAGGTGTGCGAGCCGTAGCCGTTCATGTGGCGGTACGAGGCCGGGATGCCGCGGTCGCCGAACAGCCAGGTGATCTGGTGGGTGGAGGCCGGCGAGTGGGCCCAGAAGTCCCAGACGTTGTCGGCTTCCTGGACGCCGGTGTACGGGTCGCGCTTCTGCGAGTGGATGAAGTCGGGGAACTTGATCGGGTCCTTGATGAAGAACACCGGGGTGTTGTTGCCGACGAGGTCGTAGTTGCCCTCCTCGGTGTAGAACTTCACCGCGAAGCCGCGCGGGTCGCGGACGGCGTCGCTGGAGCCCAGGTTGCCGGCCACGGTGGAGAAGCGCAGGAACAGCTCGGTGCGCTTGCCGACCTCGGAGAGGAAGGCGGCCTTGGTGTACTGCGAGACCTCGTCGGTCACCTCGAAGTAGCCGTACGCGCCGGAGCCGCGGGCGTGCACGACGCGCTCCGGGATGCGCTCGCGGTTGAACCGGGCCAGCTTCTCCAGGAGCTGCTGGTCCTGGATGAGCAGCGGGCCGTACTCGCCGGCGGACGCCGAGTTCTGGTTGTCGGCGATCGGCGCGCCGGACTCCGTGGTCAGGATCTTGGACATGGAGGGTCCTTCGGGGTGTCGATGAAGGCGGTGCGTGGAGAGGGGGGTGACGGTCGCTCGGCGCGAGGTGACGGGGCCTCAGATGCCGAGCAGGCGCCAGACGGCGGAGCGGCGGCGGGAGGAGTGCTCGCCGTCCGGGCCGTCGGCCGGGCGGAGCGCGGCGACGGCCTCGGTGGCCGCGGCCCGGTCCGCCAGCGGACGGGCGGCGGCCAGGTCGGCGGCCTCCTCGGCGCCCAGGCCGGCCTCGGTGAGCGCGGTGACGGCCTCGGCGGCCGGGACGGCGTTGAACCAGCGCAGGGCGAGGGCGGCGCGGCCGGCCTCGGTGAGCCGGCCGGTGAGGCGCAGGCGGGCGAGGCCGCCGTCCGGGTAGACGTTGATCCGGACGTGGGTCACCGGGCGGCCGACGTCGAGCCGGAAGCGGTGCCGGGTGTCGGGCTGCAGGCGGGTGCGGGGGAGGATCTCGAACCAGCCGTCGCGGTCCTCGGACGGGTTGCCGCCGTTCGAGGCGTCGTAGCCGACGAGGTCGGCCCAGCCGGGGGCGTTGGCGACGAAGTGGGTGGTGTCCACCTCGGCGGCCAGGACCTCGCCGCCCCCGGCCAGGGCGATCTGCACCCAGTCGTTGGCCTTGTCGCGCCGACGCCGGGTCTCCCAGCCTTCGCCCATGACGGAGGCGCGACCGGGAGCGTTCAGGTTGTGCGGGGAGGAGAAGTAGCGGTCGGACGCCGCCTCGGCCACGCCGCCGTACTCCTGGGCGGCCAGGTCGAAGGTGAGGCCGTCCAGCTCGCGCGGGTCGGGCAGCACCTGGCCGTGCACGCGCAGCCGGGCGACGCCGCCGTCCGGGAAGATGTTCAGGCGTACGTGGGTGAAGCGGGTGGCGTTGTCGACGGCGAACTCGTGCGCGGTGTCGCCCTGGAGGGGCGTGCGCGGCAGCAGTTCGACCCACTCGGCCGCGGCCAGCTCCTCCGGCGAGGGGTGGCCCGGGACGGCGGCGGCCTCGATGGAGGCGCTCTCCGGGTAGTTGCCGGTGAAGTGGGCGGTGTCGACGACGAGCCCGCGGATGACGCCGCCGACGCCGAGCCGGACGATCGTCCAGTCGTGGTCCTCGTCGGTGGGGTGCGGCTGGTCGGCGGATATGCCGCGGCGGCGCTTGGACTCCCAGCCGTCCATGATCTGGCCCTTGTGGCCGAAGGTGTGCGGGCGGAACTCGGCGGGCTTGGCGACCAGCAGGTTCTCCGCGTCGGCGAAGGTGTCCTCGTTGGTGGCGACGACGCCGGCGCCGAGCAGCCGGGAGGCCAGGTTGACCAGCTCGGTGAACGGAGCGCTCGGGGTGTTGACGGTGCTCACTGAGACTCCTCAGGACGAGTGATCGGGGCGGGTGGCCGGGCGGGTGATCTGACGGCCGAACGGCTCGGCGGTGACGTCGACGACCCGGCCGCGCAGCCAGGTGGTGCGTACGGCGCCGGTCAGGGTCCGGCCCGCGTACGGGGTGACGGGGTTGCGGTGGTGCAGCTCGGCGGCGTGCACCGCGAACGCGGCGTCGGGGTCGAAGGCGACCAGGTCGGCGTCGTGGCCGACGGCGATGGCGCCCTTGGTGCCGGTGAGGCCGGCGAGGGCGGCCGGGCCGCTCGCCATCCAGCGGACCACGTCGGCGAGCGTGTGACCGCGGCGGCGGGCCTCGGTCCAGATCGCGGGCAGGCCGAGCTGCAGGGAGGCGATGCCGCCCCAGGCCCGGGCGAAGTCGCCGCTGCCGCCGAACTCGGGCAGCAGCTTGAGGTCCGGGGTGGACGGCGAGTGGTCGGAGACGATCGCGATGAACTCGCCGGCCGCCAGGGCCGCCCAGAGCGCGTCGCGGTTGGCCTCGTCGCGGATCGGCGGGCAGCACTTGAAGGCGGTGTCGCCGTCCGGCACCTCCTCGGCCGCGAGGGTGAGGTAGTGCGGGCAGGTCTCGGCGGTCACCCGGACGCCGTCCTCGCGGGCCTGCCGCAGCAGCGGCAGCACGGCGGCGGAGGAGACGTGCAGGATGTGGACGCGGGCGCCGGTGCGGCGGGCGGTGTCCAGCAGCCGGGCGACGGCGGCGGTCTCCGCGTCGGCGGGCCGCGAGGCGAGGAAGTCCCGGTAGTGGACGCCGGGCCGCTGCGGGGCGGCGGCCAGGACGGCCGGGTCCTCGGCGTGGATGATCGCCAGCGCGCCGAGCCGGGCCTGCTCGGCCAGGGCGGCCTCCAGGTCGGCCTGTTCGACGTGCGGGAACTCGTCCACGCCGGACGGCGCGAGGAAGCTCTTGAAGCCGAACACGCCCGCGCGGTGCAGCGGTTCGAGGTCGGGCAGGTTGCCGGGGACGGCGCCGCCCCAGAAGCCGAGGTCGACCCAGGCCTGGCCCTCGGCGGTCTTCCGCTTGGCCTCCAGGCCGGCCGGGGTGGTGGTGGGCGGGATGGAGTTGAGCGGCATGTCGATGACGGTGGTGACGCCGCCGGCGGCGGCCGCCCGGGTGGCGGTGGCGAAGCCCTCCCACTCGGTCCGGCCGGGCTCGTTGACGTGCACGTGGGTGTCGACCAGGCCGGGGAGCAGGGCGGTGTCGCCGAGGTCGGTCAGATGCTGGTCGCCGGCGAGGAGGGTGCCGTGCGCGGCGATCTGCTCGATCCGCCCGTCCCGGATCAGCACGTCCGCGGGACGCTCGCCGTCCGGCAGCACCACCCGGCGGGAGCGGATCACCGCAGTCTCGCTGAAGGGCATGGGGGACCTCCGAAACCTGAAGAGGGTGGCCTGGGGAAGAAAGGGGGTTCGTCGAAGGATTGCCCGGAGCCTAGGGCCGCCTTCAACAAAACGTCAATGGAGGAACGTACGAGTGCCGGCGGTTCCGGCCGGCGGGTGCCACGGGGGCGGCCGGCCGGAAGGCGCGGTTCCGGCCGGCGGGTGCCGCGGGGTCCGGTCAGCGGGCCAGGAAGGCCGTCGCCAGCCGCTCCCCGGCGACCTCGGCGAGCTCCGCCGCGCGGGTCATCGAGTCGCCGGGCTGTTCGGCCAGGTCGGTGAGGGCGTACGCGGCGGCGAAGCCGGCGGCCCGCCACTCGCGCTCCGACAGTTCCAGCCGCCCCGCCACAGCGGCCACCCGAACCCCCGCCCGGGTGGCCGCCGCGGCAACGCCGGCGGGTGCCTTGCCGTGGAGCGTCTGAGCGTCCAGGCAGCCCTCGCCGGTCACGACGAGGCGTGCCCCACGCACGGCCTCGTCGAAACCCAGCAGTTCGAGCATCAGCTCGATGCCGGGTCGCATGGTGGCGCCGAGCAGGGCGAGGGCGGCGAAGCCCACCCCACCCGCGGCCCCGGCGCCGGGGGCGTCGCGGAAGTCCCGTCCGACGGCCTCGCCGACCACGTCGGCGAAGCGGGTCAGGCCCTCCTCCAGCACCACCAGGTCGTCGCCGTCGGCGCCCTTCTGCGGGCCGTAGACGGCGGTCGCGCCGCGCGGGCCGAGCAGCGGGTTGTCCACGTCGCAGGCCACGACGACCTCGACCCCGGCGAGCCCCGCCGCCGGTGTCGCGGTGGCCAGCGGTCCGAGGTCGATCCGCGCCAGCTTGCGCAGGGCGGCCCCGCCGGGCGCCAGCTCGGCGCCGTCGGCGTCCCGCAGCGAGACGCCGAGCGCCTGGACCATGCCCGCGCCGCCGTCGGTGCAGGCGCTGCCGCCGAGGCCGAGCACGATCCGCTTGGCCCCCAGGCCCACCGCCCGGCCGATCAGCTGGCCGACCCCGTACGAGCCGGCCGCGAGCGGGGCGGTCCGGCCGCCGGGGAGCCGGGCGAGTCCGGAGGACTGGGCCAGCTCGACCACGGCGGTGTCGCCCCGGACGGCGAGCGCGGCGTCCACCGGCAGACCGGTGGGGCCGGCCACCTTGGCCGGAACGCGGTGGAAGCCGGCCGCCAGCGCGGCGGCCAGGGTGCCCTCGCCGCCGTCGGCGACGGGCAGTTCGCGGATGTCGGCGCCGGGCGCGACGCGGCGGATGCCGGCGGCGATCCGGGCGGCGACCTCGGCGCCCTCCAGGGTGCCCTTGAACTTGTCGGGAGCTACGACCACATGGCCCTGGGTGGGGGTGGCGGGCATGGCGTGGGCCTCACTTCCGGACTGGTCTGGCATCGGTTCGTCAAGCATGTGCCCGGGGGTCGGGGGGTGCGACCCCCTCCCCGCCGTTCCCCTCGTCCCGCTTCCGACGTACGAGAGGCTCCCCTCGGCGAGGGAGGGGGCCGGGCGACGCGCAACAGGCACGACCGAAGTGCCCCCGACAGGGAGTGCGCGTCACCGGTCTGGTCGATCGGCAGGGGGCGGATGAGCCCCAGCCCGCCTGCCGATCGGGCCTGGCCTCCTGGTGGCGCGGGCACGACCGGATAGGTACACGCCACCAGGAGGAGTCCGTGGGGGGGCCGGCGCCGTGGCGCCGGCCCCGGGGGTGCCGGCCGCCGCGCGTCCCGGGACGGGTGGCGGCGGGCCCGGGGGTCCCCCGGCCGGCGGCCGGGGGACGGCCGGCTACTTGACCTCGCGGCCGGACAGCCGCTCGACGCCGCGCAGCAGCGCCGAGTGGTCGAGGGAGCCGTCGCCGTTGGCGCGGGCCGAGGCGACCAGCTGGGCGACCACGGCGCCGACCGGCAGCGCGGCACCGACGGCGCGGGCGGCGTCGGTGACGATGCCCATGTCCTTGTGGTGCAGGTCGATCCGGAAGCCGGGGGCGAACTCGCGGTTGAGCATGTTCGCCTTCTTGCGGTTGAGCACGGTCGAGCCGGCCAGGCCGCCGCCGAGCACCTCCAGCGCGGCACCGAGGTCGACACCGGCGTTCTCCAGGAACACCACGGCCTCGGCCAGCACCTGGATGTTGACGGCGACGATCAGCTGGTTGGCGGCCTTGACGGTCTGGCCGGCGCCGGCCGGGCCGACGTGGATGACCGTGGTGCCCAGCGCGTCGAACAGCGGCTTCGCCTCGGCGAAGTCCTCGGCGGCGCCACCGACCATGATCGACAGCACCGCCTCGACGGCGCCGGCCTCGCCGCCGGAGACCGGGGCGTCGAGGGCGCGCACGCCCTTCTCGACGGCGGCCTTGCCGACCTTGATGGAGGTCTGCGGGGTGATCGAGGACATGTCGATCACGAGGGTGCCGGCCTTCACGTTCTCCAGCACGCCGCCCTCGCCGAGGATGACCGCCTCGACGTGGGGGTCGGCCGGGACCATGGTGATGACGACCTCGGCGTCCTTCACCGCGTCGGCGATGCTGCTGGCACCCCGGCCGCCGGCCGCGATCACGGCGTCGATCGAGGCCTGGGAGAGGTCGAATCCGGTGACGTCGTGACCGGCCTTGACCAGGTTGATGGCCATGGGCTTGCCCATGATGCCGAGGCCGACGAAAGCGATCTTGCGGCTCATCGCGTCGTTCCTTCTGTCCGTAGGTGGGGAGGGTGTGGGGCGGGCTTGCTCGGCGGCGCGCGTCAGCGGGACGCACGCAGCTCGCGCGGGAGCCACTCGAAGCTGTCGGCGCTGACGCCGGTGGAGGGGCGGTACTCGAGGCCGATCCGGCCGGTGTAGCCGGCGGCGGCGAGGCGGGCGAAGAGGTCCTCGAAGTCCAGCTCGCCGGTGCCGGGCTCGTTGCGGCCCGGGGTGTCGGCGATCTGCACGTGGCCGAAGCGGTCGGCGTAGGTGTCGATGACGGCCGCCAGGTCCTCGCCGTTCTTGGCCAGGTGGTAGAGGTCGCAGAGGAACTTCGCGTTGCCGAGGCCGGTCGCGGCGTTCACCTTGTCGACGACGTCGACGGCGGCGGCGGCGGACACCAGCGGGTAGTCCGGGGACTCCGGCCGGTTCAGCGCCTCGATCAGCAGGATCGCGCCGATCTCGTGCGCGGCCCTGGCGGCCAGCACGAGGTTCTCCAGCGCGAGCGCGTCCTGCTCGGCCGGGTCGACGCCCTCGATCCGGTTGCCGTAGAGCGCGTTGAGCGCCTTGGTGCCGAGCGAGGCGGCCAGTTCGGCGGCGACCGGGACGTTGGCCCGGAAGCGCTCCCGCTCGGACGGTACGGAGACGGTGCCGCGGGCGCCCTTGCTCAGGTCGTCCAGGAAGTTGAGGCCGGTGAGCTGCACGCCGGCGTCACCGAAGGCCTTGCGGAGCGCGTCCTGCTCGGCCCGCGACGGGGCGTGCTCCTCGCCGAACGGCCACCACAGCTCGGCGGCGGTGAAGCCGGCGGCCGCGGCCGCGGCCGGGCGCTCCAGGAGCGGAAGCTCATTGAACAGGATCGACAGGTTGACCGTGTAGCCGTGCTGGGAAGCGGCAGTCACGTCCATCACATCTCACTCTCTTCCGACATCCGCAACTTCCACGATCCGGAAGAGGGATTCTGCTTGGTGGAAGCATGTCCGCCGCGCCGAGCGGGTGTCAAGACTGCCGCAACAATTTGTTGAAGCAGACCGAAACCCCTGCCCACCGGGCCCGGCCGCTGTTCGATCGCCCAGCCCCTGACCCCGCCCGCACCCGCTCGCTACAGTGAGCGGGTGCGATTGATGGTGGAGTTCACGACAGAACCGTTCGAACTGGACACGTTTCCCGAGCACGCCGTGGCGGCCCGGAAGGTGGTCGACGAGGCCGGCCTGGCCGTCTCGGTCGGCCCGTTCGGCACCGGCGCGGAAGGCGACGCCGACCAGGTCCTGGCCGCGGTGACCAAGCTGCTCCGGGAGACCCTGGACGCCGGCGCGACCCGGATCTCGGTCCAGGTCAGCGTGTTGGACGAGGAGGGCGGTGCACCGTGACCGAGCACGTGGAACACCCGCTCGCCGCGGCGATAAAGCCGCTGCTGGACGCCGTCGGCGCGACGCCCGTCCCACTGGACGAGGCGAAGACCGAGGACGTCGTCCTGGAGTGGGAGGGCGCCCCGGCCCTCGCCGTCCGGCTGCCGCACCTGAGCAGTGCGCTGGACCGCCTGCTGGCCGAGATGACCCGCCAGTTCGACGGCCGCCCGCTGACCGAGCTGGACCGCTGGGAGAAGCAGCGGGTCGTCGCCCTCCTGGAGGAGCGCGGCGCCTTCACCGTCCGCCACGGGGTGGAGACGGTCGCCACCGCGCTCGGCGTCAGCCGCTTCACCGTGTACAACTACCTCAACCGCCAGGACGGCTCGAAGTCCGGCTGAGGCTTCCGGGTGAACCCCGCCGGCCCGGCCAGTCTTCACTAGCCCCCGGCGGGGCACACTTGTCTCATCGCACACGAAACGGCCCGGTAACCGGGACCGGTTCAAAACGTAACCACCAACCGTTCAACAAAGTGTTGACGGCCCGGGTGGGTGGATCTAGCTTGTGCGGGTGGCACCACTCTTCAGGAGGTCCACCCGTGACCAACCACCCCCACGCCCTTGAGTCCCTGGCGGCGGCCGACGCCGCCGAGCTGAGGGCGATCCTGCTGGAGGTCTGCTCCAGCGCCCGTTGGGCCGACGCCGTCGCGGCGGCCCGGCCCTGGTCCGACCGCGCGGCCCTGCTCGACGCCAACGCGTCGGCCATGGCCTCCCTCACCGTCGCCGACCTGCACGACGCCATGGCCGGCCACGCCCGGATCGGCAAGCCCAAGGCGGGCGACGCCACCTCCGAGCGCGAGCAGGCCGGCATCCAGGGAGTGGACACCGCACTCCTCGACGAACTGCACGAGGCCAACGCCGCCTACGAGGCCAAGTTCGGCCACGTGTTCCTGATCTGCGCGACCGGCCGCACCGCGGACACCATGCTCGCCGCCCTGCGCGAGCGCTACCCCAACGACCCCGCCACCGAGGCGGAGATCGTCCGGGGCGAGCTGCGCAAGATCAACGACATCCGCATCAACCGCCTGCTCGACGAATCCTGACCCTGCCTCAGGACTTCCCGACGCACCGTCACACCTGCCATCAGTAAGGTCACTTCACCCATGACTGGCATCTCCACCCACGTGCTCGACACCAGCCTCGGCCGCCCGGCCGAGGGTGTCCCGGTCGAGCTCGCACTGCACACCGAGGGTGGCTGGAAGGTGCTCGGCACCTCCGCCACGGACTCCGACGGCCGGGCCAAGGACCTGCCGGCCGTGGAGGCGGGCTCGGTCGTCCGGCTGCAGTTCGACACCGCGGCGTACTACGCCGCGAAGTCGGACGAGACGCCGTTCTTCCCCGAGGTCTCGATCGTCTTCACGGTCGCGCCCGCGCAGCACCACTACCACGTGCCGCTGCTGCTCAACCCGTTCGGATACTCGGTCTACCGCGGAAGCTAGACCGCTTGATTGATTGGGAGCCACGTCATGGCCCACGTGCTCGGTCAGAACCAGTACGGCAAGGCGGAGAACCGCATCGTCCGGATCTACCGTGACTCGACCCGTCACGAGATCAAGGACCTGAACGTCTCGGTCTCCCTCCAGGGTGAGTTCGAGGACGTCCACCTCACCGGGTCGAACGCCAACTGCCTGCCCACCGACACCACCAAGAACACCGTGTACGCCTTCGCCAAGGAGTACGGGATCGAGTCGGCCGAGGCCTTCGGCATCCTCCTGGCCCGCCACTTCGTGGACAACACCGAGCGCGGTGTCGTGCACAGCGCCCGGATCCGGATCGAGGAGTACGCCTGGGACCGGATCAAGACGCCGGACAACTCGGCGCGCTTCATCGGCTCCGAGGAGGTCGGCCACTCCTTCGTCCGCAACGGCCAGGAGACCCGCACCACCGAGATCGTCTACAACGGCGAGACCGTCCAGGTCATCTCGGGCCTCAAGGACCTCATCGTGATGAACTCCACCAACTCGGAGTTCTGGGGCTACATCAAGGACAAGTACACCACCCTGCAGGAGGCGTACGACCGCATCCTGGCCACCCAGGTCACGGCCCGCTGGAAGTACGGCTTCAGCGGCCGCGACGGCGAGGCCCAGCCCAACTGGAACCGCTCCTACACCCACGTGAAGCGGCACCTGCTGGAGGCCTTCGCCGAGACCTACTCGTACTCGCTGCAGCAGACCCTGCACGCGATGGGCACCCGGGTCCTGAACAACCGCGCCGAGGTGGACGAGGTCCGCCTGGAGCTGCCGAACAAGCACCACTTCCTGGTCGACCTTGAGCCGTTCGGCCTCAAGAACGACAACGAGGTGTACTACGCCGCCGACCGGATGTACGGCCTGATCGAGGGCACCGTGCACCGCGAGGGCGTGGTACCGGTGATCCCGGTCGCCTGACCTCCCCATGAACACCGTCCGGCGTCGTCGCACCCTCCGGCCCCACGGGGCCGGCCGGCTCCGGACGGGCGGCACCACCGCAGTACCCGCACCACCTGTTTCTCCACCCCCCACCCACCGGAGATCGTGCCCGCCTCACGGCGGCCGGCCCGGGGAGCTGGAGATGCCGGCCGAGGGACCCTTGCACCGCCGTCCCGCCCTCGGCCACCGCGCGATCGACCTGTCTCCAGCGCCACGGGCGCGTCGCGGGCCACGGGCACAAGAGGGGCTCGACATGGCACCTGACAACACCAGCACCACAGACGGCGGTTCCACCCCCGGCAGAGACCACTCCGCCGGGCCCTCCGGTCCGGACGGCGCGTCAAACGGCCTCCCCGGCAAGCCGTCCGGACCGGAAACCCACCCCGTGGACGAGGTGCTGCCACCGGTGAAGCTCGTCTCCACCGGCCTGCAGCACGTCGCCGCGATGTACGCGGGAGTCGTGGCTCCCCCGCTCATCGTCGGCGCCGGCGTCGGGCTCTCCCCCGCCGACCTCGCCCTGCTCATCTCGGCCAGCCTGTTCACCGCCGGACTGGCCACCCTGCTCCAGACCCTCGGCGTCTGGAAGATCGGCGCGCGGCTGCCGTTCGTCAACGGCGTCTCGTTCGCCGGCGTCGCGCCCATGATCGCCATCGCCAAGGGCTCCATCGACAAGGAGGGTGGCCCGCAGAACGCCCTCCCGGTGATCTTCGGCGCGGTGATCGTCGCGGGGCTCCTGTGCTTCCTCGCGGCACCGTACTTCTGCAAACTGATCAGGTTCTTCCCCCCGGTCGTCCAGGGCACCGTGATCACCCTCATCGGGGTGTCCCTGCTCCCGGTGGCGGTCAACTGGGCGCGCGGGGGCTCCCCGGGCGCCCCCGGATACGGCTCGATGCGGGCCATCGGCCTCGCCGCGATCACCCTCGTCGCGGTGGTGCTCTGCAACCGGCTGCTGCGCGGCTTCTGGCAACAGCTCTCGCTGCTCATCGGACTGGCGATCGGCACCCTGCTCGCCTTCCCGCTGGGCCTGGCCGACTTCGGCGCGGTCCAGGACGCGAAGATCTTCGCGCTCCCCTCCCCGTTCCACTTCGGCGCTCCCATGTTCGACGCGGCCGCGATCGCCTCGCTCTGCATCGTCATGGTGGTCTCGATGACCGAGTCCACCGCCGACATGCTGGCACTCGGCAAGATCGTCGACCGTGAGGCCGACGAACCCGTGCTCGCCGCCGGCCTGCGGGCCGACGGACTGGCCACCGCGCTCAGCCCGGTCTTCAACGGCTTCGCCGCCAGCGCCTTCGCCCAGAACATCGGGCTGGTGGCGCTGACGAAGATCCGCAGCCGCTACGTGGTGGCGGCCGGCGGAGGCATCCTGGTCCTGCTCGGGCTCTTCCCCGTGCTCGGATCGGTCGTCTCCCTGGTGCCGCAGCCCGTCCTGGGCGGCGCCGGGATCGTGCTCTTCGGCACGGTCGCGGCGAGCGGCATCCGCACCCTCGCGGAGGCCGGGATGGAGTCCAGCTCCCACACCATCCTGGTGTCGGTCTCGCTCGGCGTCGGCATCATCCCGATCGCCGTCCCGACCTTCTACGACTCCTTCCCGGAGGCCGTCCGCACCCTGATGCACTCCGGGATCTCGGCCGGCACCGTGATGGCCGTCCTGCTCAACCTGCTCTTCCACCACGTCGGAGTCCCCCGCCGCCCGTCGGCCGACGGGACGCCCAGCACGACGGTGCCGACGGCGACACCGTCCTGACCCACCGGGCGGGCATGCGCCCCATGCCCGCCCGGCCTCCCCCATAGGAGTTCCCCATGGCAGTCCAGCCCCCGCCCGCCGACCAGCGGATCGTGATCGAGAACGTCGCGATCGCGACGGTCGACGCCAACGACACCGAGTACGCCCGCGGCCACGTGGTGATCCTCGGCAACAAGATCGAGTCGGTCGGCGACGGCCCCGCCCCGCAGTGGCTGGACAACGTGGTTCGCCGGATCAACGGCGAGGGCCACCTCGTCACCCCCGGCCTGGTCAACACCCACCACCACTTCTACCAGTGGATCACCCGCGGCCTCGCCCAGGACGACATCCTGTTCGACTGGCTGGTCGCGCTCTACCCGACCTGGGCCCGGATCGACGAGAAGCTCGTCCACGCCGCCAGCCAGGGCTCGGCCGCCGCGCTGCTCAAGTCCGGCTGCACCACCGCCTCCGACCACCACTACGTGTTCCCCAAGGACGGCGGCGACGTCCTCGGCGCCTCCATCGAGGCCGTCCAGGAACTCGGCCTGCGCTTCACCGCGCTGCGCGGCTCGATGGACCGCAGCAAGAAGGACGGCGGCCTGCCGCCGGACCACGCGGTCGAGGAGCTCGACGCCATCCTGGCCTCCTCCGAGGCCGCCGTGGACAAGTACCACGACGCCTCCTTCGGCTCGATGCTGCACGTCGCCATCGCGCCCTGCTCGCCCTTCTCGGTCTCCACCGACCTGCTGCGCGAGTCCGCCGTCCTCGCCCGCCGCAAGGGCGTCCGCCTGCACACCCACGGCTCCGAGACCGCCGAGGAAGAGGCGTTCTGCAAGGAGCTGTTCGGGATGGGCCCGACCGACTACTTCGAGTCGGTCGGCTGGCTCGGCGAGGACGTGTGGATGGCGCACTGCGTCCACATGAACGACTCCGACATCGCCAAGTTCGCCGAGACCGGCACCGGTGTCGCGCACTGTCCCTCCTCCAACGCCCGCCTGGCCGCCGGCATCGCCCGCGTCCCCGACATGCTCAAGGCCGGCGTCCCGGTCGGCCTCGGCGTCGACGGCACCGCGTCCAACGAGTCCGGCGAGCTCGGCACCGAGCTGCGCAACGCGCTGTTGATCAACCGCCTGCACGGCTACCCGGCCGCGCTCACCGGGCGGCAGGCGCTGCGCCTGGGCACCATGGGCGGCGCCCGGGTGCTCGGCCGGCAGGACGAGATCGGCTCGATCGAGGTCGGCAAGCTCGCGGACCTCGCGCTGTGGAAGATCGACGGCATCATGCACTCCTCGATCGCCGACCCGGTCGCCGCGCTCACCTTCGGCGCCCTGCCGCCGCTGGCCGTGCTGTTCGTCAACGGCAACGCCGTGGTCGAGAAGGGCCAGCTGACGACGGTGAACGAGGACCGGATCGCCCAGGCCTGCGCCCGGGCCGCCAAGGAGCTCGCCGCCCGGCCGGTGTGACTCCCCCCGCCGGGGAGCGGTCCCGCTCCCCGGCCCCCTGAACTCCGGGTCGCCCAGGGACGGTGCGTCACCCGGACTCCGCGAGCCGGCCCCTCCGGGCGGCCCGCGGGACGCAGCCCCGGACCCACGGCGAGGGTCCGGGGCTGTGGCGTGCCCGCTCCCACCCCCGTGGGGCGCGGGTCCGCCGGCCTGTGGGGTGGCGGCGTGTTCGTGGCGGCGGGTCGGTCGCGGCATGTTCTCGCGGCGGCTCCTCGCCGGCCCTGCGCCGCGCCGGCCGTGGCCCTACGCGGTCCGGTCGGCGACGCGGCTCGCCTCCGTGGCGGTGCGGGGGTGGGTGCTGGGGGAGGTGTCGGGGACGGTGCCGCGGACGGCTTCGCGGGCGGTGCCGGGGACGGTGCCGCGGACGGCTTCGCGGGCGGTGCCGGGGACCGTGCCGCGGACGGCGGCCGACAGGGCCGCCCCGGCCGTGGCGAACAGGCCCGCCAGGACCACCCAGCCGACGCCCCCGTGGTCGACGGCCGTCACCGTGATCACCAGCGGGCCGATCACGTGCGCGGCCGCCTGCCCGCTCATGAAGACCCCCTGGTACTCGCCGTGCGCCCGGGGATCGGCGAGGTCCAGGCTGAGCGTCCAGCCGCCGGCCGAGGTCAGCAACTCCCCCAGGCTGTGCACCAGCGCCCCCGCCAGGACCGCCCCGGTCGCCACCCCCGCCGGGCCGAACTGGGCCACCGCGTACGCCAGACAGCCGCCCGCGAGCAGCAGCGCACCCCGCGCGCACGCCCGCGCCGCCGTCGGCACGTCGGTGACGCCCCGGCTCGCCCGGACCTGGAGCACCACCACCACGAGGCAGTTGAGCACGTTCACCGCGGAGACCACGGCCGGCGGCGCGTCCGTGGAGAGCACGATCCAGAGCGGCAGGCCGATGCTCAGCACCGCCAGCTGGAGCTCCAGCACGGCGTGCAGGGCGGTGACCAGCAGGTAGCGGCGGTCCCGCAGCGCGGTCCGGCGCCGCACCGGGCCGCCCTCGGCGCCCGCTCCGCCGCTGACGCCCGTTCCGCCGCTGACGGCCGCTCCGCCGCTGACGGCCGGTCCGTCAACGGCATCCGTTCCGCTCACGGCGCGGGTGCCGCGGGCCAGTTCGTCCGGGATCGGAAGCCCGGCCAGCAGCGCCGCCGCGCCCAGGAAGGTCACCGCGTCCAGGGCCAGCACGGTGACGTAGCCGGCGTAGGAGTCGGACTGCAGCGCGAGCGCCGCGCCACCGGACCCGACCACCAGACCCGCGTTCATCACCGAACGCAGCAACGCCCGGGAGCGGACCTGCCGTTCGGTGGGCAGCGCCCGGGCGATCAGCGCGCTGCGCACCGCCGCCGACCCGCGCTCCAGCACCGTCGCCACGCAGGCGAGCGCCACGAAGCCGGCGAAGGAGTGCACGAACGCGTAGCCGAGCACCGCCACCGCCTCCAGCGGGCCGAGCACCAGCAGCAGCCGCTTGCTGCCGACCCGGTCCGCCAACCGTCCCATCGGCACGCCGGCGAGCACGCCGCAGACGCCCGCGACGGTGAGTCCGAGCGCGACCCGGCCGGGGGTCAGGCCGACGGACCGGGTGAAGAACAGCACGCTCACCGTGACGAACAGCCCGTTCCCGACGGTGTTCACCAGCGTCATCAGGACGAGCCGGCGCAGCAGCGGGTCTGCGGGGAGGAAACGGCCGATGGCGGGCGGACGCACCGCGGTTGAGGTCATGCCAGTAGGACAGCGGGCTTCCCGCGGCGGCGGAATTCTTTTACCGTTACGGTCAATGTTCGAGTTCCGCTTCGACGTTGACGACCTGGCCGCGACCTGGTTCGGCCATTCCCCGCTCCAGGAGACGGTGTTGAGCCTCCGTGCCCGGGTCTGGCCGTCCTATTACCCGGAGCAGCAGCCGTGGATCGCCGGCTGGCAGTCCCGCTACGAGAGCCTGGACACCGGGCTGTTGGCGGCGCTGATCACGCCGACCGCGTTCGTGCCGGACTTCCTCACGCCCCGCCCGGCGACGCCGCGGCCGGAGTTCTCCGCCGAGCTCGCCCATCTGGCGGCCACGCCGCCGGAGGTGGCGCGGGCCGATGTGCTCGCGGCGTACGAGGGTGACGGGAGTCCGCTGCCGCCGGTGCTCGCCGGGTTGATCGACGACCCGGCGGCGCTGACCGCGCGCGTGGCCGAGGCGTTGGAGGCGTACTGGACGCGTTGCCTCGCGCCCGCCTGGTGGCCGCGGGCGCGGTCGGTGCTGGAGGCGGACATCGCGTACCGGGGCCGGATGCTCTCCGAGCGGGGCGCGGAGGGCCTGTTCGCCGACCTCGACTTCCGGATCTCCTGGCAGGCCGGCGTGCTGCGGCTGAACGACTCCAACCCTGCCGTGCAGGCGCTGGGAAGGTCGGTGGACGTCGCCGGGCGGGGGCTGGTGCTGATCCCGACGCTGTTCGCCCGTGGTGCGCAGACCGACATCACCCAGTCGGGGCCTCCGCTGATCACCTATCCCGCGCGCGGCCGGGCGACCATGGCCGAGGGCCTGGACGGGCGCCGGGACGGCCGGCTGGACGAGGCGGCGGGTGGCCCGCCGGCGGCCCTGGCCGGGCTGATCGGCCCGCCCCGGGCCCGGTTGCTCGCCCTGTTGGGGACTCCCGCCAGCACCACCGAACTCGCCCACCGGCTGGGAGTCACCCCGGGCGCGGTGAGCCGCCACCTCGGTGCACTCGCGGCCGCCGGTCTGCTGGACCGCGCCCGCCACGGGCGGAGCGTCCTCTACCGGCGCACCGCCCTCGGCGACGCGCTGGCACGCGGCGGGTGAGCGGGCTCCAGCGGACGGAGCTCAGCCGACGGAGCTCAGCCGACGGAGTTCAGCGAACAGATGACAGCTGACAGCTTTCAGATAACAGATAACAGATTCTGTTATCTGTCACCCGAGTTCCGCCCGCGCCCACGCGGCGGCGCGTTCCGGCTCAGGCCGTGCGGCCGAGGGTGGCGAGGTAGGCGCGCCAGCCGCCGTGGTGGGTGATCTCGCGGTGGACGCCGCGGTCGAGTTCGCCGCGGGCGAGGAGCATCGAGAGACAGGCGGAGCCGTCCTCGAGCTCGATCACGCCGAGCTCCAGCTCGCGCGGCTCGCCGGGGAGGATGACATCACGCAGGTGCTCCAGGGTGATGTCGTAGAGCTCGCCCTCGATCGCGGTGTCGACGGCCGGGTCGGGGTGCAGGCCGGGGCAGACGTCGTCGATGGAGAAGAACCGGTAGCCGGGCGCGGTGCGGACCGGGCCGACCAGGGCGTCGGCGACGGAGGCGTGGAAGGGGCCGCCGACCATGGCCTGACCGTTGAAGAAGATGCGGGGCACTGCGGACTCCTCGGTGGAAGAGCCGTCCCGTACGGCGACGAGAGGACAGGTGGATTCGTCGCCGTACGGAACGGAGTAAAGGGGCGGCGGGACTGCTACAGCCTGGCAGGCGGCAACCGTCCCCCCGCTGGATAGATTGGGGCTCAGCCCAGCAGGGGAAGCGCGGGGAGGGTCAGGAAGTCCGCGAACTCCTCGGCCAGGGCGACCTGTTCGAAGAGCTTGGCCGCCTCGCGCCAGCGCCCACCGGCGTAGGCCTCGTCGCCCAGCTCGACCCGGAGCTCGGCCAGCTCCTCGGCGACCAGTCGGCGCACCAGGTCGGCGGTGGCCTTCTCACCGGTGTCGGAGAGCACGACGCCGTTGTGGATCCACTGCCAGATCTGCGAGCGGGAGATCTCGGCGGTGGCGGCGTCCTCCATCATGTTGAAGATGCCGACCGCGCCGAGGCCGCGCAGCCAGGCCTCGATGTAGCGGACGCCGACCTGGACGGCGTTGTGCAGGCCCGCGTGGGTGCAGGTCCCGCCGGCGCCGGCGATGTCGAGCAGCTGGTCGGCCGTGACGGGCTCGGCCGGGCCGGGGTCGTCCTTCTGGTTGGGGCGCTCGCCGAGCACGGCGTCGAAGGAGGCGCGGGCGACCGGGACGAGGTCCGGGTGGGCGACCCAGGAGCCGTCGAACCCGTTCCCGGCCTCGCGGTCCTTGTCGGCCTTGACCTTCTCCAGGGCGGCCGCGTTGACCTCCGGGTCCTTGCGGCTGGGGATGAACGCGGCCATGCCGCCGATCGCGTGGGCGCCGCGCCGGTGGCAGGTCTGCACCAGCAGCCGGGTGTAGGCGGCCATGAACGGCGAGGCCATGGTGACGGAGTTGCGGTCCGGGAGGATGTAGTGCTCGCCGGCGTCACGGAAGTTCTTGACGATCGAGAACAGGTAGTCCCAGCGGCCGGCGTTGAGCCCGGCGGCGTGGTCGCGCAGTTCGTAGAGGATCTCCTCCATCTCGAACGCGGCGGTGATGGTCTCGATCAGCACGGTGGCGCGGATGGTGCCGTGCGGGATGCCGAGGGCGGCCTGGGCGTGGGTGAAGACGTCGTTCCAGAGCCGCGCCTCCAGGTGGCTCTCGGTCTTCGGGAGGTAGAAGTACGGGCCGGAGTTCGGGTCCTCGGCGCCGCGGGCGAGCAGCCGGGCCGCGTTGTGGAAGAAGTAGAGCCCGAAGTCGAGGAAGGCGCCGGCCACCGGTGTGCCGTCGACCAGCAGGTGGTTCTCGTCGAGGTGCCAGCCGCGCGGGCGGACCACGACGGTGGCGAGTTCGGCGGCCGGCTTGAGGGTGTAGGCCTTGCCGGCCGAGGACGTGAAGTCGATCCGGCCCTCGAAGGCGTCGATCAGGTTGATCTGGCCGGTGACCACGTTCTCCCAGGTCGGGGAGGTGGCGTCCTCGAAGTCGGCGAGCCAGACCTTGGCGCCGGAGTTCAGCGCGTTGATGACCATCTTGCGGTCGGTGGGGCCGGTGATCTCGACCCGGCGGTCCTGGAGCGCGCGCGGGGCCTCGGCCACCGTCCAGTCACCCTCGCGCACGGCGGCCGTCTCGGGGAGGAAGTCCAGGGTGCCGGTCCGGGCGATCTCGGCGCGGCGGGTCTTCCGGCGGGCCAGGAGCTCCTGCCGACGGTCCTCGAAGGCGCGGTGGAGGCCGACGACGAAGGCGACCGCCTCCGGAGTGAGCACCTCCTCCGCCCGGTGGACGCGCGGACCGGCGACAGTGACGACCGGAGCGGCGGGGGAGACGCCGGCGGGTCCCTGATCTGTAGCCATGAGCAGGACACTCCTAAGACGGTTGAGCATGGCGAAGGGAGTTCCGGTGGGAACTTCCTTGATCTGAACCGATCTGAACCCCGCCTACCGGAGGGTTCGATTCTGTAAGGTGGAGACTAGTTTCCGCGATACAGAATTTCAACGGTTTGTTGAGGTGATCGCAGGGACTCTACTCCTCCCCCGACAGCGAAGGGAACGCCGGTGGTCGCGACCCCCGACACAGCATCGACGACAGGCCCGGACCGCGCGAGCGGCGGTGTGCAGTCCGTCGAGCGCGCCTTCCAGCTGCTGGAGGCGCTGGCCGACTCCGGCGGCGTGGCGACGCTCAGCGAGCTCTCCACCTCCTCCGGGCTGCCGATGCCCACCATCCACCGTCTGGTTCGTACCCTCGTCCAGCAGGGCTATGTCCGCCAGGACACCGCGCGTCGCTACACCCTGGGCCCGCGGCTGATCCGGCTGGGCGAGACCGCCGGCCGGCTGCTCGGAAGCTGGGCCCGCCCCTACCTGTCCGAGCTGATGGAGGCGACCGGCGAGACGGCGAACCTCGCGGTGCTGGAGGGCGGCGAGGTGGTCTACGTCGGGCAGGTGCAGTCGCGGCGCTCGATGCGGATGTTCACCGAGGTCGGCCGCCGGGTGCAGCCGCACTGCACCGGCGTCGGCAAGGCGCTGCTGGCCCAGCTGTCCGAGGAGGAGGCGCGCGCGGTGCTCGGCCCCAACCCGCTGCCCGCGCACACCGAGTTCACCGTGACCGACCCCGAGGAGCTGCTGCGCCAGCTGGCCGAGGCGCGCGAGCGCGGCTACGTGGTGGACGATCAGGAGCAGGAGATCGGGGTGCGCTGCATCGCCCTCGCGGTACCCGGCGCGCCGACCCCGACGGCGCTCTCGGTCTCCGGCCCGGAGGCCCGGATCCGGGCGCTGGAGGAGCAGGCCGGCGCGGCCTCGCTGGTGCCGGTGATGCATCACATCGCGGCCCGGCTGGGGCAGGTCCTGGCGCCGTGAACCGCCCCTGACGTGGCGTCATTCACCCGTTCGCACCCCGGAGGCCGGCGCCGTCGGCCTCCGGTGCGGGCTTTCGCCCGTTCGAGCGGCCCGAGGGCGGGTTGTCCGGGCGGCGGCCGGCAGGTCGGTCACGCTGGGTGCGGGCGCGCCCCGCGACGGCGCGGGGCGCCGGAGCACGGAGGGCAGGGTGAGCGCCGATGTCGCGCAGTGAGGCGGTACGGGGTTTCTTCGGCAGGTCGCTGACGGTGGGGTGTGCGCTGACGGCGCTGGCCGCGGGGTCCGCGTGGGCCTGTCCGGACGGCGACCCGGGAGCGGCCGGGGGCGGCCAGGGGGCGGCGGTCGCGGCCCCGGCGGCGCCCGTCGCGGCGCCCGTGGCGGTGCCCGCGGCGCCGTCCCACTCGGACCTGGAGGTCGTCCGGCTGGACCCGGACCCCGCCGCACCGGGCGGCACCACCACGGTGCACGCCTTCGTCGCCAACGGCGGCCCGGACCGGACGGCCTCCCCGTTCACCGTGGTGATCACCCTGCCCGAGGGCGTGACCCCCGAGGGGCCGTTCTTCCCGGACAACTGCTACGCCTTCCAGAACGGCCACCGGGTGCGCTGCACCTTCCCGGCGGGGCTGAACGCGCTCCAGAGCGCGACCGCGCTCATCCCGGTCCGGCTCGCCACCACCGTCCCGGCCCCCGGCACGCTGACCGGGGGCTGGGTGGCGGTGCGCAGCGACGACGACCGGAACGAGGCGAACAACAAGCGGCCGTTCGAGATCCCGGTCGTCGAGACCGCCGAGCGGTAGGCACCGACCCGCCGGTGGGCGCCTACCCGCCGGTAGGCACCGACCCGGCGGTCGGCGCCCACCGGCGGTCAGCGGGGGCGGCGGTCAGCGGTGGACGCGGATCAGCGGTAGACGCGGACGTAGTCCGCGGCGAAGGTGATCGGCGCCGTGCCCTGCGGCGCGGGGTGGTACTGCCCCGCGCTCAGGGACAGGTTGAGGATCAGGTACGCCGACCAGTTGGTGCCGACGCCCGTGCCGTCCGAGAAGACCTTCACGCCGTTGATGTACCACTCGACCGAGGTGGCACCGTAGTGGGTGCCGACCGTGACCCACTTGTCGTGGGCGATCGCGTTGGCGTCGGTGACGTACTTGTGGTTCGGGTTGATGTGGTTGGTCAGCTCCAGCAGGTTCGCGTTGTCCGTGTGGTACTCGAAGGTGTCGATCTCGCCGTGGGTGCCGCTGGTGCTGTTCCACGTCCACAGCGCCGGCCAGGCACCGGTGCCGGCCGGGAGCTTGACCCGGGTCTCGACGTAGTCGCCGGTCTTCACCTCGAAGCCCTCGGTGGAGTACTCGGTGGTGAGCAGGCCGGTGTCCCAGGACTGCTTGCCGTTCTCCAGCGTGTGGGTGCCCGGCTTGGCGGTGAAGGTGGCGACGCCGCCGGAGACGTTGACGTTGTTCTTGTTCAGCCAGTCGAGCTTGTTGTCGTTCGGGTTGTGGTCGCCGTAGTGGTACGAGCTGCTCTTGTCGGCCGTCCAGCGCGAGCCCAGGGCGAGGCTGTTGAACTCGTCCGACCAGGTGAGCTTCTTGCCGGCGACGGGCGCGGCGGTGGTGGGCGTGCTGGTCGCGGTGGGGGTGGACGTCGGGGCGGGGGCCGGCGTCGGCGCCGGGGTCGCGGAGGCGGCCGAGACCACCAGCTGCCGCGAGGGCAGGTTGTGCCAGGCGCCGCCGAGGTCCTGCCAGAAGCCGAACTGGGTGTAGGTGCCGGCCGGCAGCGTGCGCGAGCCGGTGGTGATCGACAGGCCGCTGGGGCAGATCTGCGCGTTGGCGACGTTGCCGGGGAAGTCGAGGTTGTGGCCGGCCGCGTCGCGCACGCCGACGCCGACCGCCTTGGCGGTGAAGCAGGCCGAGGAGTGGACCGTCAGCGCGGCCCTGGTGGCCTGGCCCGCGACCATGGTGGCGGGGGTGAGCTTGTCCTGGGTGACGGTCGGCGTGGCCGCCTGGGCGGTGGTCGCCGCCTGGACGCCGAACAGTCCGGCGCCGCCGATGGCGAGCGCGCCGGTGACGGCGAAGGCCGCGTTGCGGCCGCGGTGGGAGGGGCGGGCGTGGCGCGCTGCGGTGCGCCGGGCAGGCTTCTGCATGGCAGTGTCCTCTGCGACGCCTGCGAGGTGAGCTGTCGGGTTCGGGCTGAGGTTGCCCGGCCGCCTGTGGAGCGGCTTCACCCCTAGCCGTGGCCCGGGCGCGGGAGCGCACGGGCCTGGCACTGACCTGGGTCCCCCGCTCCCGTCCATCGTGGTGCTCGGCTGCCCGCCGGCGGGTGGACGGGACTCGGCGTCCCGACGGCGGAGGTCCGCGAAGCGGACGCCCGAGCAGGCTAGGCAGGCCGTCCGGGACGCGACAACTCGACGGCGGTTGTTGTCGCGCAGGTCACACCCGAAGCGGCGGAGTTGATCAACGGCGGTACGAAGTTGATCAGTTGAGTCAGCCCGGACGGGCGGCGGGTCGCCGGCCGGGGGCCCGGCGCCCGGCAGGGGCCCGGACCGCCGCCGGGGCGCCCGGGTGCCGGGGCCGCACGCGGGCGGCGGTCGGCGGGTGGCGGGCGGCGGGTTCGGGCGGGCCCGTGCCGTGGCGGGGTGTCGACAAGTCCACCCCGGAGGTCATCCGGTCGGATAGGTTGGAGGTCCCCACGCGGTTCCGTACCGCACCACGAGAGACGAGGACCCGTCCCGCCATGACCGCGCCCCTGCCCGGCTTCGCCGGCCGCACCTACCTCTTCCAGGTCGACAACGGCGCGGCCTTCCGCAACGCCTACTCGGCCGACGGCAAGCGGCTGCGCTGGGAGGGCCTCGGCGAGTCGGCCGGCCAGTGGGAGGACGTCGCCCTGCACGTCGCCGAGGTCGGCCCGGACCTGTACTTCGTCAGCTGGACCGAGCAGAGCGGCATCACCGTCAGCCACGTGATGGACCTCGGCAAGCTGACGGTGCGCGCGTTCTGGACGTACGAGGGCGAGGGCGGCCGGGTCGGCGAGCTGCACACCGGAACGCTGGAGCCGGTGGCCTGAGGCACCGAGCGGCAGGACGCCGGGCCGCTCACCTTCCCGGGTGAGCGGCCCGGCGTCTCGCGTTCGGGAGTCGGCCGGTAGCGGTCCCGTCGGCCCGCCGGTAGCGGTCCCGTCGGCCGGCCGGAGTCGGCCCGCAGGAGTCGGTCCGACCCGGCCCGAAACGGTCTGACCCGGCCCGATCGGGATCGGTGCGGCCCCGAGCGGTCCGGACCGCTCGGCGAGGGCGGGTCCGGACCGGGGTCAGACCGGCTGGCCCGGGACGGTGAGGTGCTGGGAGAGCCACTCCAGCGAGGACGGGAGCAGCTTGCTCCACGTCTCGAAGTTGTGGCCGCCGGTCTGCAGCATGCTGTACGAGACCTTCATCGGCGGGTTCACGGCGGCGACGAAGGCCTCGGTGTCGCGCCGGTAGTCGCCGTCGCCCTCCTTGGTACCGGCGAGCAGCACGGACACCTTGGGCTGCGGCAGGTTCTTCAGCCGCCACATCAGGTCGGCCTCGTTGCGGCGCTGTTCACTGCCCTTGAAGAGGTCCGGCACGGTCGGGTCGTCGGCGGCGTTGTAGTAGCCGGAGAGCGAGACGGCGGTCGGGAAGACGTCCGGGTGCCGCATGGCGAGCTTGAGCGCGCAGTAGCCGCCGGTCGAGTTGC
Source organism: Kitasatospora sp. NPDC127111 (assembly GCF_042677465.1). Taxonomy (NCBI): domain Bacteria; kingdom Bacillati; phylum Actinomycetota; class Actinomycetes; order Kitasatosporales; family Streptomycetaceae; genus Kitasatospora; species Kitasatospora sp. NPDC127111. Next base: position 4,339 of record NZ_JBHXTG010000042.1, on the reverse strand, counting down.
CCATGAAGGCCCAGGCCTGCGGCGCGGAGGAGACCCGGAAGCTCGCCTGGATCGCGGACGGGACGTCCTTGGTGAAGTACGCGTCCGACTGGGCGCCGCCCGGGATGTCCTCGCACTCGGTGTCCGCCGGCAGCGCGGGCGACGGACGCACCATCACCATCACGGTCGGCTGCATCCGGCCCTCCTGGAGCAGCTTGAGCGCCGCGCCCGGGTAGTTCAGCCGGGTGACGAGGTTCTTGGCGATGCCGGGGAAGCCGGTGGAGATGATGACGGCCGGGAACTGCTTCTGCGCGTACTCCGGCTGGAAGTACTGCGGCGGCAGGTAGACGTAGCCCTCGGTGGAGAGGCGGGTGGTGGCCCCGTCGATCCGGATCTCGCGGATCTCGCCGGACTGCTTGGGGTCGCGGCCGAGCGCCCCGCCGCCCTGGACGGCGGCGTGGCCGATGGTCTCCACCTGGAGGCGGCCCGAGGCGTCCGCCTTGTTCTGGATGACGACCGGTCCGTTGTCGCCGGTGCCGAGCAGGTCGTCCCAGCTGCTGTAGAAGGCGAAGTAGTTGTTGGCGACCAGGCCCAGCGCGGCGAGCACGGCGAGCTGGGTGGCGAGCAGCACACCGATCCGGCCGAGCACCGCCTGCCAGGTCTTCTTCGCCAGTCTCGGCCACAGCCAGACCGTGCCGGCCATCATCACGACGGCGATCAATACGGTCAGCGCCAACACCTTGTGGCTCGTCAGACCCATGTCCTGCTTGCTCCCACGCCTCGTACGTCCCCCGCCCCGGCCCCCGACGGCCCGTCGGCGGGCCACGCCCTAGGACACCCGGGACGGCCGCCCCGGTTCCCCCGTCCGCAGCGGAGACCGTCGCCGAGGCGCGATCGACAAGCCTATCGGTCGGCGAAGGCCCCCCCGACCCGCCGACCAGCGGGTATCGGGGGTCCAACACGGTCCGCAGGTATGACACGAGGGCCCGCGGGTGGGTGTGGGGGCGTGTGCGGGCGCCATGAGCCCGCGTGGTGGCGCGGGGTCAGCTGACGAGGTCCCAGAGGCGCAGGCCGGCCGTGAGCTCGCGCATGCAGCGGGCACCCAGGTCCCGGGGCGAGCCCGGGCCGGCGGTCGGGGCGTCGGAGAACGCCCACTCCTCCAGTGCCACCCGGATGGCGGTGGTGGCGGCCGCCGCGGCGAGCCGGATCTCCAGTTGGTCCGTCCCCTGCGGGCAGCGCTCGGCGAGCACGCCGCGCAGCCGCTCCTCCGAGTCGGCGTGCACCCGCTGCCACACGTCGTCCAGGCGCGGGTCGCGGAGCAGGTCGCGGGTCCAGTGCATGGCCTCGACGGCCGGGTCGTCGGCCGGCGTCAGCGACTCGGCGGCCGACCGTTCCAGCGCCTCGCGGACCGGCAGCTCGGCCGCGCTCTCCGCGAACAGCCGCACCCAGCGCCGTCCGCCCGCCGCCAGCAGCGGGGCGACGGCGTCCTCCTTCACCGAGAAGTAGCGGTAGAAGGTGCGCAGCGAGATCCCGGAGGAGAGTGCGATCTCCTCGGCGGTGACGGCCTCGGCCCCGCGCTCGGCGAAGAGTGCGGCGGCGGTGCGGGCGATCTCCAGCCGGGTCGCGTCGCGGCGGCGCTGGTTCAGGGTGGGGCGTCCGGTCACGGTGATCAATGTACGCGAACGAACGTGCGCGGTGACGCATCGTGCCGGTGTGGCGCGCTCTGCCGCGTCGGCACGGCGCGCCGTGCCGACACGCGGTGCCGGGCCTGCCTGCCCGCCTACCCGTCTGCCTGCCTGACCTGGCCTGGTGCGGCGCGTCGGCGCGGCGCAGTGGCAGGACATGCCCGAGTGGCACATCAAGACTTATTGGCACGTTGTGCCACTTCGGCGTACCGTGTCAGCGAGGTCGCGAGACCACGAACGAACGGAGTACCACCATGGAGCGCTTCAGCGGACGGAACGTCCTGATCACCGGCGGCGGCTCGGGCATCGGCCGGGCCACCGTGCACCGGATCCTCGCCGAGGGCGGACGGGTCGTCGCGGTCGACGTCAACGAGGACGGCCTGAAGACCACGCTGGACCGCGCGGTCGCCGACGGCACCGCCGACCGCCTGACGACCGCGGTGCTGGACATCTCGGACGAGGCCGCGGTACGCGCCGGCGTGGCCGAGGCCGTGACGGGCCTCGGCGGGCTGGACGTCCTGGTCAACGCGGCCGGGATCCTGCGCTCCTCGCACACCCACGAGACCAGCCTGGAGTTCTGGAACAAGCTGCTCGCGGTCAACCTGACCGGCACGTTCCTGATGACCCGTGAGGCGCTGCCCGCGCTGCTGGCCGGCGGCAAGGGCGTGGTGGTCAACTTCAGCTCCACCTCGGCGAGCTTCGCCCACCCCTACATGGCCGCGTACGCCGCGACCAAGGGCGGCATCCAGTCCTTCACGCACGCCATCGCCTCGGAGTACTCCAAGCAGGGCCTGCGCGCGGTGTGCGTCGCGCCCGGCAGCATCGACAGCGGCATGACCAACGACCCCGGTCTCCCCGCGGACACCGACTTCAGCCTGCTCGCCAAGCTCGCCCCGGCCCTGGGCCAGGGCTTCGCCGGGCCGGAGACGGTCGCGGGCGTGATCGCCATGCTGGCCTCGGACGACGGCGCGTTCGTCACCGGCACCGAGATCCGGATCGACGGCGGCACGCACATGTGACACCCGGGCCACCCTCCGGGCGGCCCCGGAACGGCCACCTCGGGCCCGCGCCGCTCCCACGAGCGACGCGGGCCCGCGCGCGTCCGACCCCCACGTCCCGCCCCCCACGCCCCGACCCTCACCGCCTCCGGCCCCCACGCCCCGGCCCTCACCGCCCCCGGCCCCCATGCCTCCGCCCCCCACGCGTCCGGCCACCGCGCGCCGGGCTCGCGCGGGTCAGCCCAGTCCGCCGTGCCGGGCGGCGGCCAGGGCGGCGGTCACGGCCCGGTCGGCCGCGGCGTCGTCGACCGGTTCGCCAGTGATGAGCACCCGGAAGTAGAGCGGCGCCGCGAGGGCCTTGATCACGTCGGCCGGGTCGATGCCGGCCGGCAGCTCGCCGCGCGCGACGGCCCGGGTGACGATCGGTTCGGCCCGGCGCAGCCGGTCGTCGAAGATCCGCGAACGGACCTCGGCGACCCCCGGAGCCTCGACCGCCTCCGAGAGCATCACGGCGAGCACCGCCGCGCCGGCCGGCCCGCGCAGCCACGCGGCCAGGCCGCGGGCGAGCAGCCGCAGGTCCTCCTCGACCGTGCCGGTGTCGGGGATCGGGATGTCCATCGCGATCTGCCCGGCCAGGGCGTCCACGATCAGCGCGTCCCGGTCCTTCCAGCGCCGGTACACCGTGGTCTTGTGGACGCCGGCCCGGCGGGCGACCGACTCGACGGTCAGTGCGGCGTACCGCATCTCGGCGAGCTCGGTGAGCGTCGCGGCCAGGACCGCCGCCCGCACCTTCTCCCCCCGCCCGACCACCGGGCGCCGGCCCGTCGCGGGAAGCTCGGCCGCCGGAAGGCGCTCCGGCGGGAGGTCCGCCGCATCGGGCCGGCCCGCGCCGGAGGGCCGGTCGGCACCGGAGGGCCGGTCGGCGTCGGGGTGCCCGTCGGCGTCGGGGTGCCCGTCGGCGTCGACGGAAGGGGATTCGGCAGACATTGCAACTCCCAGTTGCGTTAAGGCGATCGGCGTGACACGCTCACGGTATCGCAACCCAGAGTTGCGATACCGCCTCAGGCATCGCCACCAGGAGGGGAACGCGCATGTCCAGGCCCTACCGTCACACCAACCCCGTCGCGCGGGAGTCGGCCACCGGCCAGGTCGCCGCCGTGTACGCGCAGCTGGAGACCGACTTCCTGCTCGCCGACGGCCCGCTGATGAGTCTCTCCCCGGCCCCCGAGGTGCTGGCCGGCACCTGGGCCCTGCTGCGCGAAGCCGAGATCGTCGGCACCGCGCCGCGCGCCGACAAGGAGGCCGTGGCCAGCGCCGTCTCGCTGGCCAACCGCTGCCCGTTCTGCACCGAGGCGCACGCCCTGCTCGCGCACGGCGCCGGGGACCACGACCTCGCCGAGGCCGCGCGGGTCGGCCGCACGCCGGACGACCCCCGGCACGCCGACCTGCTCGCCTGGGCGGCCGCCACCCGCTCCCCCGGCAGCCCGCTCCTCGCCGAGCCGCCGTTCCCGCCCGCGCGGGCGCCCGAGTTCGTCGGCACGGCGCTGGTCACCCACTTCATCAACCGGATGGTGACCTCGCTGCTCGACGAGGACGCGCTGCTGCCGAGCGCGCTGCGCCGCTCCCGGTACGTCCGGCGGGCCGCCGCCCTCGCGGTCGGACGCGCCGCGCGGCGCG
>NZ_JBHXTG010000041.1:0-78280 GCF_042677465.1 Kitasatospora sp. NPDC127111 | reverse complement strand
CCGCGGGCCCGGGCCCGCGGGAGTCTCGTGGCGTCGCCACCGCCCGGTCGATCCGTCGCTCGCCGGGGTCAGCCGGCCCCGGACGGATCGCCTCCGGTGCCACCGGCGTGGTCGCTGGCACCGGTGTGGTCGGTGCCACCGGCGTGGTCGCTGGCACCGGCATGGTCGGTGTCACCGGCGTGGTCGGAATGGTCGGCGTGCCCGGTGTGGTCGGCGCCGTTCGTGATCACCCCGCCCAGCTTCGCGTGCAGGAGCTCCGCCGTGCTGTCGGACAGGACGACCACCCACCGGTCGCCCACCAGGTACGACCCTCCGTACTCCTCGGCCCCCGACGTCCAGGCCGTCTGGGCCCCGGTGGTCGGGAAGGTGGCGATCCAGACCTCGTCGTCGCCCAGGGTGCACAGGCCCTGGCGGAGGTCCGCCGTGTCGGCGGTGATGTCGGGCGTGCAGCCGATCCGCCCGGCGAGGTCCTCCACCGAGGCCCGGGCGGCCCCGGCCGAGGCTCCCGCGGGGGCGAGCAGTCCTCCCGCGCCGCCCATCAGTTCGACGACGCCCATGACGAGGAGGAAGGTCAGCGCGAACCACTGGAGCCTGCGGCGGGCGGTCCTCTCCTGCCGCACGGGGGCCACGGTGGAGTCCCAGGGCATCACTTGCCGGTCACCGGCTTCCCGGCGGCGTTGATGGCCGACCACAGGTTGTCCTTGCCGTTCCCGTTGGCGTCACCGGGGGCCTTGTCACCCGTGAAGGTGTAGACGGGCTTGCAGTTGACGGACAGCTGCCAGGTGCCGTCGGAGCGCTGCAGCTTGCCGATCAGCTTCGGGTCCACGCCCTTGACCTGGCTCGCGTCGACCACGGGCGCCGGCTTCCAGGTCATCGCGCACTGGCCCTCGCACATGGACTTCATCGGCCAGGACGGGTCCTTGGCGAACTGGTACAGCGTCATGCCCTGCCCGTCCACGACGATCGTCCCGAGCTGCGGGTGGGTGGTCACGGAGACGGCCCCGCCCGTGGCGGGCTGCGCCGGCTGGGGGTTCGGCGCCGCACCGGTCGGCGTCTCCGAGGGGTAGGCCGACGCGCCGGTGGCCGCGGCGGCCGCCTTCTTGCCGTCGGGCGCCACGGCGAACCAGGTGCCGCCGACGCCCTGGCCCTTGGTGTCACCGGCCGCGGTGTCCTGCGCGTAGCGGTAGACCGGCCAGCCGCCCAGCGTCAGCTGCTTCGATCCGTCGGCCCGGGTGACCTCGCCGATCGCGCCGGCGTCGATCCCGCTCCCCGCGGTCGTGCCCTCCTTGGCAACCGGCGGCCAGGTCTTGGCGCAGCCGTCGTTGCAGTTGGACGTCGGGGGCTTGGCGGTGTCCTTGTCGAACCGGTAGAGGGTGAAGCCCTGGCCGTCGGTGACCACCATGCCGAGCTTGGCGTCGTTGCGCACCGCCAGCGTTCCCCCGGCCTGGCCCCCGCCGGCCGACGCGCCGGCGGAGCGGCCGCCGGCGGACGGCGACGCGCTGGCACCGCCGTAGGAGTCGTACGAGCCGTAGGAGCCGCTGCCGGCCGGCGCGGCGTCCTGCGCACCCACCAGCTGGCCGGCGCCCGAGCCGGACGACGACTTGGCGCTGCTGCTCATGCTGCCCCAGAGGGCCATCACCACGAGCCCGACCAGCAGGAGGCAGAGCCCGGCCAGTCCGTATCGCTTCGTCAACATGTTCCTTGCCTTTCCATCGGTGGAATCTGGCCTTCCGCGGATGTGCGTCCCCGGTGCCCGGTCCGGCGTCGAACGCCGGACCGCGGACACGGGACGTGGGTCTCAGGGTCGATAGCCCTCCGGAACCTCTCGGTCGGCCCGCCGCCCCGGCGGGCGTCCGGGGCCGTACGGGCCGCGCGGGGCACGCGGGGCACGCGGGTCGTAGGGGCCACGCGGCGTACGCGGGGCACGCGGGTCGTACGGGCCGCGCGGGCCGTACGGGCCGCGCGGGCCACGCTCGCGAAGGAGCGGGAGCGCCCGGAGCCGCGTCGGCCTCACTGGATCCGCAGCGCGAGCGCGGGACAGCGGTCGACGGCTCGCGCCGCCTGGGAGAGCAGCCTCGCGGGTACGGGCATGACGCCCGCGGCGGGGAACCCGTCCGCTCCCAGCCGGATGACGTCGGGCAGGACGCCGGTGCACAGGCCGTGGGCCTCGCAGAGCGTCCAGTCGACGACGATGGTGCCGGCGCTCTCCACCTCCGGCAGCGGCAGCACGCCCTGCGACGGCCGCCCGCAGCCTCCCTGGTACGAGTGCGCGACCAGGTCGTCGTCGAACACGGCCAGGGACGAGGCCACGAACCGGGCGGCGGCGTCGGGGTGGCTGCACGCGCCCCGTCCGGTGACCGCCCGCATCCCGGCCTGCACCCGGTCGAGCGCGCGCTGGCCACCGCCGCGCACCAGGTCCTCCAGGGACGCGGTCAGGTCGGGGAGCCCCAGGTAGCAGGGCCCGCACTGGCCGGCCGTCTCGTCCGCCATCCAGCGGGAGATCCTGACGACCTCCCACAGCGGACAGGTCGTCTCCGGCAGCGGCAGGATGGCCCCGGCACCCAGGGCCCCGCCGAGGCTCTGGAAGGACTTGCGGGACACCACGGCCGAGCGCGCGGCCCCGGGGGTCAGCCACTTCCCGTGGTAGCCGCCGACCAGGACCCCCTGGCCCACGTCCAGGCCGCACGCCGCCAGGACGGTTTCGAGCGGCACCCCGGTGGGGGTCTCCACCACGGTCGAGCCCGCGATCGTGAGCAGCACCGTGCCGGGTTCCTCGGGGGTGCCGAGCTCCCGGTAGGGCAGCGCACCCCACCGGGCCGCCACGGCGAGCTGGGCGTACGTCTCCGCGTTGGACAGCAGCGTGGGAGCTCCCCCGACACCGCTGTCGCTGGTGCGCACGCCGCCGCCCCTGGGCAGGGCGATCCCGTTGGTGATGCCGCGGGCGAGGGCGCTCCCCTCGCCCGTGACGAACCGCTCGGGCAGCCGCACCACCGCCACCGGCGGTTTCACCGACCTCCGTTCGGCCAGCGCCCGGCGCAGGGACTCCTCGGTGTCGGCCCGGGTGACGCCGATCGCCACCTGTTCCGCGTCCAGCGCGGCGGCCGCGATCAGCGCGCCGTCCACCACGAGGTGCGGGGTGCGCAGGAGCAGCGTGGTGTCCTTCAGGCAACTCGGTTCTCCTTCCGTTCCGTTGACGACCACGACGGGCCTGGTGCGGCGGCGGGCGACCGCCTTGACGACCGCCCTGAGCTTCCGGGCGAAGGGGAAGCCGGCGCCTCCCCGGCCGCGCAGGTCCACGTTCTCGGCCAGCTCGGCCAGCTCCTCCGCACGCAGCGCCGGCAGCTGGCCGTGGACCACGAGGTGGGAGCGGTAGTCGACGCGGTCCAGGCTCTCCAGGCCGGCGAACAGGACCGGCCGGCCGAACCAGAGGACGGGTGCGGGGAAGTCGCTCACCAGTCCTGCCGCCGACGTCCGAGTCCGATGCCGGCCAGGCCCGGCCCGGCGGCCGCGACCGGCCCCACGGCCATGCCCGGTCCGACCGCCGTGCCCGGTCCGGCGACCGTGCCCTGCCGCGCGGCCACCGGGATGTACGGGAGGGTGTCCTCGGGGCCCGCCGCCACCGGGATGTACGGGAGGGTGACGTCGGGTCCGGCCGCCGTCGGCACGTAGGAGAGGGTGTCCTCGGGGCCCGCCGCCACCGGCACGTACGGGGCGGTGACCTCGGGGCCCGCCGCCACCGGCAGGCGCGGGACGGTGACCTCGGACCCGTCGGCCTCCGGCCGGATCGGCCGGACGGCGGCCTGGCGCGGGCCGGAGCGGTCCTGGAGGACCAGCCTGAGCGTGAGCGCGACGATCACGCCCATGACGGCCACGCCGTACAGCAGCACCACCCAGGGGGCCGCGAGCCGGCCCGACTGCAGCCCGTGGACCAGGCCCGCGCCCCAGGCGGGGTACGAGCTGAGGTGGATCACCCTCCACCGTCGCGCGTCGCCCGAGCGGGCGAGCCTCCCGCGGGCCGCCCCGGCGATCGCCACCGCGGGGAACAGGTAGCCGGCGGCGGTCCCCAGTCCGAGGACCACCGGTCGGGCCGGGTCGGCGAACGGCACGAAGGCCGCGAGCGACCCGATCTGGCCCACGATCAGCTTCATCCAGACGTGCAGGACCAGGAAGACGACGCCCGCGACGCCCATCGCCCGGTGGACGGTCTGCGCGACGAGCCGGTGGACCGGTGTCAGGATCAGCCGGTCGGTCGCCGCCAGCCCCCACAGGACCGCGGAGGTGAACGACACGAGCGCGAGCACCCCGACGGCGTACGTGAGGAACGCCTGCAGTCGCGGATCGACGACGACGGCCGTCACGGCCAGGCCCGCCGCCAGCGCCGGCAGGAACGACCACGGACCCGGCCGCTTGCGACCGCCTTCCTCGGGCTGCTCGCCCGCGGCCGCCGCGCGCGCCCGGCCGGCCCGCTCGACGCCCCGCGGCGCCGGGCCGAACCGCCGTGACCGCCGCCTCTGCCCACTCACCATTGCTGAGCCCTCCGGCCTCGTCCTGAACCTGCTGTCGAATCGGATGTCGGGATCCCGGCGCCGACCGCGCGGGGAGTCGCGATCGCGATCGCCCCGCCGCGGGCCGGGTCCGTCCGTTGCTCTCCGGGCGCCGGCCCCGCGCGGGCCGGCCCCCGGTGGGGTGGGTCACCCGCAGCGACGCCCCTGGTTGATGCAACTGACCATCTGGTCCAGCAGGCCCTGGTTCATGTTGTTGATGAAGTCACCGTGATCGGTGATCGGGTTGTGGAGCTGTTCGGGGAAGCTGTCCACGGCGTACCGGACCCCGACCGGCACGTCGTAGGCGATGCGCTGCACCAGCTGCGGGATCGCCTTGAAGTTCTTCGGGCACGCCCCCGACTTGTCGGAGAACGCCGTGTGCGTCCGGTGGTTGGCGCTGTCGATGTTCTTGCCGTCCCAACAGTCCGGGAACTTCAGCGTCCGGACCACCCGGCTCCCCTGCGGGCAGATCGGGTACTTGTCGACGACCTGGCGGTTCTCGAACCCGGTGCAGCTCCACGACGCCCGGACGTTCGCCGGCCCGTTGGTGAAGGCCTTGGCGTCGCCGGTGATGATGCGCAGGAACCGCTTCATCGGCTGGACGGGGGTCCCCGTGCTGGAGGCGTACGTGATGTTCGCCTCGGCCGGGACGAGGATCCGTCCCACGTTCTTGTCCTTGCCGCCGCCGGGAGCCTTGGCGTCCTTCTCGTTGGTGCCGTCGAAGACCCGCAGGACGGGCCAGTAGTACGCCGACTGGTCCCCGTTCGAGCAGGTGGTGCCCGAGGCGGCGAGCTTGGCGTTGGAGGAGAACGCGTCCGTGGCCACGTTCCCCACGTAGTCGTGCATGTGGTGCGCCCCGTTGCTCACCCCGGGGGCGACGATCACGTTGTCGGGGTTGAGGTGGCGGTTCTCGTTGCGCCCGCACTGCGACGTGAAGGAGCCGGTGGCCGACCCCTTCCGGACGGGGTTCGGGACGTTCGGGGAGACGCTGCGGATGTCGACGAACCCGCGTTTGGGGAGGGACTTCGCCTGGGCGGCGGCCTTGGTCTGGGCGACGGACCCGCCCTCGCCGTCGGCGCTGTACCCCTTGGCCGAGTCCTCGACCACCAGGTCGTGCCGGATCACGCACTTCGCCATCCCGGTGACGTCCTGCGGCAGTCCGGAGTCCGGGCCGGCGCTGCCCGACAGCTTCTTCAGGGTCTCGGCGCGCTTGTTGGCGAGGTCGCCCAGGACGCGGTCCTCGCTGCCGCCCGAGCGGGGCGCGGACAGCTTGTCGTACGCGTCCGCCACCTGTTCGTCGAGCTCGGCGAGGTTCTTGTCCACGGCCTCCTGGGACGCCTCCGGCACCTCGTTCAGGGCCGCCCCGGCGTCGGCGCAGGCGACGGTGCCGACCTGCGGGGACGCCGAGCGCGCACTCCAGGGACGCTGGCCGGCGAAGGCCACCGCCGCGACCGTCCCCGCCGCGCCGGTTCCCAGGATCACCGCCAACAGCAGGGCACCGGCCCTCCTCCTCGACGTGCCACGTTTACGAGACTTCATGTTCTCCACACTCCTCGGGCGCCGTCAGGCCTGCCGGGCAGGCGCCGCGACGGCCTTCCTCTACGTCGTCGTCTAGCGGGTCGATCCGGCGGGCGCCGGCGAGCGGCTGGCGGACGGGGCCGCCGAACCGGTCGGCAGCGCGGTGAGCTTGTCGAATTTGACGAGTCGGGTCTCCTCCAGCACGTTCATGTGGTCGAGCACCGTGCCGTTCGCCGTGTTCGCCAGGTCCCGGATCGCGGAGTTCTGGGTGCTGGCGCGCACCTGGGCCACGACCGCGAACACCTGCCCGTGGGCACTGCGCAGGATGTTCGCGAAGAGTTCGTCGAACTCCCCGCCCTGCGCGGCGTCCAACTGCTTGAGCCAGCCCTGCTGCTGTGCCGAGGGCTCGCTGGGCACGTCCAGGTCGAGGATCCGGGCGGCGGTCAACGCCGCCTTGTCGAGGTCGGTGTGACCCTGGACCAGGTGCTGGCCGGCCTCCTTGACCTCGGGGGTGGTGCCCTTCGCGAGGGCCATCCGGCCTGCGGGGATCTCCCACAGCCCGGCCAGCCGCACCCGCTTCACGAAGTCACGGTCGAGGGCGGTCAGCGGCCCGGTGGGCGTCTGCACGACTCCTTGGTCGTCGCTCACCGGGGCGCTGCGGTAGGCGCCGGCCGACTTCGCCACCGGGTACACCAGGGCCGCGGCGGTGAGGACCATCGCGACGATGATCAGGAGGGTGGCGAACGACCGCGGAAGGCGGCTCACCAGCGGGAGGCCGTAGGCGGCCGTTCCCGGTCCGCGCTTCTTCCTCAAAGATGACATGGGGCTCTTCCTCCATCGCACCCGGAGGATCAGGGCCGCGCGGAACCCACGGGAACCGGTCCGGGTGGGCCCGGGTGGTGCGCGCGGTGATCACCCACGCGCAACGGTCCACGGGCGCGCGGCCGACGAGGGGATGACGCGGCAGCGCGGAACGGCTGCCGCGGGGGACGGCCCGACTCCGAACGCTCGGCTTCGCCCCGGGGCGGATCACGGACGGGACCCCCGACGGGATCACCGACGGGATCAGCGGCCGGACCGCGGGCGGCACGAGGGACGGTGTCGCGGGCGGTGTGACGGGCTCGGTCGTGACGAGCTCGGTCGTGACGGGCTCGGTCGTGACGGGCTCGGTCGTGACGGCGTCACGGGCGGCGTCAGCGGGGTCAGCGACGCCAGCGGCGTCAGCGGCGTCATGGGCCGCATCGCCGACAGCGGGACCGGTCGGCGTCGGCGGGCGGGCCTCAGCGCCCGTTCGTCCGGGTGCTCCGCTGGGGCCCGGAGGTCTGGAGCAGGGAGAGCATCCCGGCTCTGCGGCGCAGCCGCGCGTACTCGGACGCCATGATCTGGATCTTCAACGCCAGCAGGAGCTCGAACCTGGCCCGGGGGTCGCGCAGACCGCTGCCGAAGATCTTCTCCAGGTCGCGCAGCCGGTTGCGGACGGCCTGCGGGTGGATGCGGAGCAGGCGGGCGGCCGGGAGCGTACCGCCGCCCTCCAGCCAGGCGATCAGCGTCTCCTCCGTCCACTCCCGCTGCTTCGGCGTCATGTCGGCCAGGCGTCCGAGCCACTTGGCCGAGAGGTGCCCCGCCAGCAGCGGGTCCTGGAACAGCATGAGCGTCGCCAGGTGGTCCTCGACGAAGTGGATCCCACCGGAGGAGCCCTGCGGCATCATCGTCAGCAGCTTGCGCGCCCAGCCGAGCGAGACCACCGCGTCCTCGACCGCCACGGCCGGCCCCACCACGGCGGTGCGGCCCTCCAACCAGTGGGCGAGCACCCGGGGCATGCCCGGCAGCGGGTCGCGGATCAGCAGGTAGGGCGTGGTCCCCTTGATGCCGGCGACGACCTCCGTTCCGGAGAGGCCCGACGGCGGCGCCCCCGGCGTCGAGTACAGCGCCACCGCCTGGACCGTGGGCGGCGCTGAGCGCCGGACCCGACCGCCGCCGCGGGGACCGTGACCGGTACCGGTCCGTCCCGCCGTGCCGCCATGACTCACCGTGCCACGGTGACTCACCGTGCCGCTGTGGCTCGCGGTGCCGCCGTGGCCGGCCGTACCGCTGTGACCCGCCGTGCCACCGTGACCGGGGTGTCGGCGTTGCGCGGGTTCCCGGTGGCCGACGGCCCCCGGGAGGGCGAGATCGTTCACCGCGACCCCCTTCCCACGGCGCCGGGACAGCCCCCGTCGCCGGACACCCCCGGGCGTCCGCCGACCCGCACGGCCCGGACGGGACGCGACCCGGCGCACCGCGATCCGGTGGCCGTCGTTCCGCCCGCCGCCCTTCCCAGCACGAAGAGTTCGTACGGAGTCGGCACCGGCGACCTGCTGCCGGAACATGCCTCCCGCATGGCAACACCCCTCTCTCTCGGAACCGCCGGCCCCCACCGGGCCGGACACGTTTAGAGATGGGCCACCGGAGGTTTCGTCCCGCCGCGTTATCAATCCGTTATCTGCCGGACCGCACTCCCCACCTCCCGCCGGCCACCGGAAGCGACGCCCCACAAGGGTCGCTAGTGGACGCACCAATGGCCGCCCGGCAGCCCTGCGGAGAGGTGCACTTGACATGCCCTCAGCCGACTCGCCCCCTCCCGACCGCGCCCGGCCGCCCCCCGCGCCCCATCCCGCAGAGCTGACGCCTCATCACATTCGCACGATCACGGACCGCTTCGCTCCGATCAGGAGGGATCACCACCGGAGCGCGGAGAGCCGCGTTGAGCCCCCGATCGACGAACGCCGGTCCACCCCCCGCAGTTGTGCCGACCGAACAGGTATTCTCCGGGTTGCTTGTAGGCTGTGGCCCCCACCAGGGGATGACAGGAACCACGGAGGCCTGTCGCACGGCCCTTCAGGCCCGAATGCCCTGCACCACATCCACGCGATCGGGGCCGTGATGCGACTCAACCTGAATCAGCTGGCGATCTTCGCGAAGGTCATCGAATGTGGTGGGTTCTCCGCAGCGGCCCAGGTGCTGTTCCTGAGCCAGTCCTCGGTCTCCAAGCAGGTGCAGAACCTGGAGACGTCCCTGCGAACCGTCCTGGTCGACCGCTCGGGCCCGAAGATCCGCCCCACCCCGGCCGGACGGGTCCTGCTCGCCCAGACCAAGGAGATGCTCGCCCTGGCCGATCACGCCGTCGGCGCCGTCCAGGCGGCCGCGCGCTGGCCGATCGAGCGCCTGGTGGTCGGCAGCACGACCGCGGTCGGCGACTACCTGCTGCCGGCGGTGATGCAGGAGCTGCGGCGCCGTGAACCCGACGGGCTGTTCACCGTGGTCGTCAACAGCCCCGATTGCCTGGCCGACGCGCTCGAAGAGGGCCGGATCGGCGTCGGCGTGGCCGACGGCCCGCTGCCCCCGGGCCGGTACGAGTCCGCGCAGCTCACCAGCGACGACATGGTGCTGATCTGCGCGCCCGACCACCCGCTGGCCGGGCAGGAGGTCACCCCGGCGGAGCTGTCCACCGAGTCCTTCCTCCTCCTCGAACCGGGCTCCCCGACCCGACGGCAACTGCTGGAGCTCCTGCACACCTGGGACCTCGTCGGCGCGCGCACCCTCGACCTGTGGGGCACGGAGAGCGTCCGGGAGGCCGTCCGCATCGGCCTCGGCGTCAGCCTGCTCCCCCGGCGCTCCGTCCGCTTCGAGCTCCTCCACGGCGTCCTCGCCGAACTCCAAGCCCACCCCCGCCCGGCCCCCCGCACCGTCACCGCCAACTGGACCCTCGCCCGCCCCCTCTCCACCTACGAGGAGCTCCTGCTCTCCCTCCTCCACGAGGTGGCCGACGCCCCCGCCGAACTCATCACGGACTGACGACCGGGGGCGGTCGACCGCCTGGCGCGGCCGCCCCAGCGAGCGCGAACCGGCGTCCGCACCGCCGCCTCGCCGCAACGGAAGGGCGCGGGCCCTCCCCCGCCGACGGAACCCCTTGGCCCGCCGCCGCGGTGACGTCCGGTCGGGACCGCCGGTCGGCGGCCTCCCACCGGTGCCCCCGGTCACCAGGCGTCGAGGACCGGCGCGTCGGGTACCCGCCGCCGCCACGCCTCGTTGAGGCGCCCGAGCCGACCCGCGGCGGCGATGCCGCACACGGACGCGACCTTGCCATCGCCCACGTCGAACGCCACCGCGCCCACGACCCGGTCGTCCACCACGGCGAGGACGGCCGGGGAGCCGTTGAGCGGCGCGATGTGCATCGCCACGGCACCGCCGGCCAGCCGCCGCTTCGCCGGAGTGGGCTTGAAGCCGGCCCGCACGTAGGAGGCGATGCGCTCGGGCGTCCGGTACCGCAGCAGCCGCCTGGCCAGTCCGGCGCCGTCCGAGACCGCGGTCGCGTCGGCGGTGAGCATCGCCACCAGCCGTTCGGTGCGCCCGGACACGGCGGCGGCGAGGAACTCCTCGACGATCCGGCGCGCGGACGCGGGGTCCACCTCGCCGCCGCGGCGCTCGGCGGCGACCCGGCGTCGGGCCCGGTGGACGTGCTGCTGGCTCGCGGACTCGGTGATGTCGAGGATCCCGGCGATCTCGGCGTGGGGGTACGAGAAGGCCTCCCGCAGGACGTACGCGGCCCGCTCGACCGGCGAGAGGCGTTCCATGAGGATCAGGACGGCGAGGGACACCGATTCGCGCTGCTCGAAGGTGTCGGCGGGGCCGAGCATCGGGTCGCCCTCGAGGAGCGGCTCGGGCAGCCAGGCGCCGGCCGCGCGCTCGTGGCGCACCTGCGCCGAGCGGAGCCGGTCGAGGCAGAGGTTGGTGACGACCTTGGTCAGCCACGCCTCCGGCACCTCGACGCGTTCCCGGTCGGCGGCCTGCCAGCGCAGGAACGCGTCCTGCACGGCGTCCTCGGCGTCGGCCGCCGAGCCGAGCAGACGGTACGCGAGCGAGGCCAGCCGGCCCCGGCCCGCCTCGAACCGATCGATGGCTGCGCTGTCCATGCGGAGCAGCCTAGGCGGCGGTCTTCACACCGGCGCGGTCGGCCGCGGTGGCCAGGCGGCGCCTGCGCTTGGGCACGCCGAAGGTCGGGTGGGCGATGCTCCACCCGGACCCGTTGAGCACGCCCGACTTGAGCCACGCGGCGGTCCGGCCGCCCAGGTACCAGGACTTCGCCCGAACGTCCCCGTCCACCATCTGGAAGATGGCGTCCCGCCGCCCGAGACTGATGTGGTTGCCGTGGTACTTCAGCCCGGTGGTCGGGACCTCGCCGCCCGTCAGGCGCGCGATGATCGCGGCGGTCGCCTGCATGGCGGTGAAGCCGGCCGAGGCGCAGGACATGGGCAGCGGCCGGCCGTTGTCGCCGATCGCGTGGGCGCAGTCGCCCGCGGCGTAGACGTCCGGGTGCGAGACCGAGCGCATGCTGCGGTCGACGACGATCCGGCCGGTCCCGGTGACCTCCAGGCCGCCGGCGGCCGCGATGGGGTGCACGGCGAACCCGGCCGACCACACGGTCACGTCGGCCGGGAGGGAGGTCCCGCCGGCGGCGATCGCCCGGGTCGGCTCGACGGCTTCGATGCCGGTGTGCTCGTGGACGGTGACGCCGAGCCGGTCGAAGGCCTGGCGCAGGTGGCTGCGGGCCTTCGGGGAGAGCCAGGCGCCCAGCTCGCCGCGGGCGGCGAGCGCGACCGAGAGGTCGGGCCGGGACTCGGCGAACTCGGTGGCCGTCTCGATGCCGGTCAGCCCTTCCCCGACGACCAGCACGGTGCCGCCCGCGCCCAGGCCGGCCAGCCGCTCGCGCAGGCGCAGCGCCGAGGACCGGCCGGTCACGTCGAAGGCGTACTCGGCCACGCCGGGGACGCCGTGGCGGGCCACGGAGCTGCCGAGCGCGTAGAGCAGCGTGTCGTACCCGAGTTCGCCTTCCCCGCCCCCGCCGCCCGCGCCGTCTCCGCCGGTCACGGCGACGGTCCTGCGCTCGGGGTCGAGGCCGGTGACGCGCGCCAGGCGCAGCCGCACCGCGGTGCCTGCGAACAGGTCGGCGAGCTTGCGGGGAGCGAGGTCCTGGCCGCTCGCGAGCTGGTGGAGCCGCATCCGCTCGACGAAGTCGGGCACGGCGTTCACGACGGTGATCTCGGTGTCGGCGGGCGAGAGCCGGCGGGCCAGGTTCCCGGCGGCGAAGGCCCCGGCGTATCCGGCACCGAGCACGACGATGCGGTGCTTCATGGCGTTGCTCCTGTCTCGTTCGGGTGCCCCTTGAACGAGACGGCGCCCCGATTGCTGACAGACCCCGGATGTGACCCGGGTCACCCCCGGACGGCGCGGCGGGCGGCCGGGCCCCGGAGCGGGCGAGGGCGTGCAACGGGCCCAGGTCTCCCACCCGATCGTCCCGTGAGCGGCAACCCTCCTCTGCCGTCAGTCGGACACTGACAGCGGGGGACGGGCCGAGCGGCCCGCCCCCGCCCGATCATCAAGCTCCGCTCCACGGCCGGTACCGGCCACACCTACGTCACCCGCAAGAACCGTCGCAACGACCCCGACCGCCTGGTCCTTCGCACGTACGACCCCGGGTTACTTGTTGTCAGCCTTGTGGTAGCCGAGGACAACGGCGCCGGAGCCGAAGGTGGTCGTCGTCGCCAGCGCCCAGGAGCCGGAGCTGCTGCCTTCGGGGAAGAGGCGCTTGCCCTTGCCGACGACGATCGGGTGGATCCACAGCTTCAGCTCGTCGAGCAGTTCGAGCTCGATCAGCGACCGGGTCAACTCGCCGCTGCCGTAGACGAGGATGTTGTTGTCGTGGCGTTCCTTGAGCACTGGGATCTCGCTGATGAGGTCGCCGGTCATGACGGTGGCGTTCCAGGCGGCCTGTTCCTGCCGGAGGGTGGTGGAGGGCACGTACTTGGGCAGGGTGTTCATCCGGACGGCGAACTCGCCCTCGCTCTCCTCCATGCGCGGCCAGGCGGCGGCCATGCCCTCGTACGTGGTGCGGCCCAGCAGCAGCGCATCGGCCGCGAACAACTGTCCGTGGGCGTAGGCGGCGTGATCGGCGTTGAAGTAGGGGCCGGTCCACACCGGGTTCTCCATCACGCCGTCGAGGGACAGGTAGGTCAGGGCGACGATCTTGCCCATGCGGTGACTCTCCAGGATGGGTCGGGTCTCGGCGGCGGCTGCCGTAGATCGCGTCCGCCTCGGCTCCCAGCCTGACCCTGCCCGACACCCCGAACAACGCCCGATCCGACCATGCCCGTTTAGCCTCGCTCAACCACGGCCTCGCGTCAGAAGGACCTCGACCTCCTGTCGTTCCCAGCACCGTGCGCGCCCTCGTCGTTGAGCCTGACTAAACGGATCTTCGCGGATCGTACGTTGATCCGATTCGCCGTGCCAGGAGATCGTTTCCGGGCGGACCGGGGTCACGGAAACCCGGAAACCCCGGCCGAGGAACACCCGCACGGCACGGGAGAGGACCACGGACCAGAGCACCGGGAAGCACGGCGGTCAGCATCCCTGGTGCCGGCCACGACCTCCACCTGGAGCGCCCCGGCACCCTCCACCCGCCGCTGTCCGGCTTCCTCACACTTCTGGATCCGGCGCGCACCCCACCGGTCCGTACGACCACTGATCACGCAAGGAGATTCCCGTCATGACCACCGTCACCTCCGCCGACGGCACCCGGATCGCCTACTCCACGGCCGGCAGCGGATCAGCAGTCGTCCTCGTCGACGGCGCGCTGTGCCACCGGGCTTTCGGCCCGGGCGCCGCCGTCGCCGACCAGCTCGCCACCCACCACACCGTCCACACCTACGACCGGCGCGGCCGGGGCGAGAGCGGCGACACCGACTCCTTCGCCATCGACCGGGAGATCGAGGACCTCGCGGCGGTGATCGAGGCCGCCGGCGGCGCCGCGTACGTCGTCGCCCTGTCCTCCGGCGCGGGCCTCGCCCTGCGGGCCGCCGCCCTCGGCATCGGCATCACTCGACTCGCCGTCTACGAGCCGCCGTTCAGCACCGACGACGCACAGCGGGAACGTTTCGTCCGATACGCGGCGGACTTGGAGGCGGCGCTGGCCGACGACCGCCGCGGTGACGCCGTCGCCCACTTCATGACGTTCGCCGGCGTGCCTTCGGAGATGGTCGGCCAGATGCGCGGCGCCCCGACGTGGCCGTTGTTCGAGGCCGTGGCACCGACCCTGGCGTACGACGCCGAAGCGCTGGGCGCACGGACCGGTGCGGCGGTCCCCGTGGCCGCCCTTGCCCGGATCGCCGTACCGACCCTCGTCGTCGACGGCGCCGCCAGCCCCGAACTGCTGCGGGCTCCCGCCCGCGCCGTCGCGGCGGCGGTCCCCGGAGCCGAGCGGGCGACGCTGGAGGGTCAGACGCACGAGGTGGCCGCCGACGTCCTGGCGCCCGTGCTGCTGAAGTTCTTCGCCTGATCCGCCGCCCACCGGGAACCCGTACCGTTGCCCACCGGAGCCGAACCACCGCCCTCGCCTGCCGTCTCCGTGCCACCGCGCGTGGGTGACGGACCGGCGGGACCGGACGTGATAATGGTCCCCATGATCCGTGCAACTCCACCTGCCACAGTCACGGCGGAGCACCAGAGATGATCGAACGCCTGGAACTCGAAGCGTTCATCACCCTCGCCGAAGAGCTGCACTTCGGCCGCACGGCGGCACGGCTCGGTGTGACCACCGGTCGGATCAGCCAGACCATCAAGGCCCTCGAACGGCGCATCGGCGCGCCCCTGTTCGAGCGCACCAACCGCGTCGTGCGCCTCACCGAACTCGGGCACCGGCTCCACCAGGACCTGCGGCCCGGGTACGAGCAGATCCAGGCCGGCCTCGACCGCGCGATGGCCTCCGTCCGCACGAGCGGCGAGGAACTGACGGTCGGCTACGTCGGCGCGGCGACCGGACAGGTGGCGCACCAGGCTGCCGACCTGTTCCCCGAGCGCCGCCCCGGCTGCCAAGTCCGCGTCCGCGAGACACAGATCACCGAGGCCCTGGGCCGGCTGCGGGCCGGGGACGTCGACGTCCTCCTGCTCAGCCTGCCGCTCGACGAACCGGACCTCGTCGTCGGCCCGGTCCTCATCTCCGAACCCCGCATGCTCGCGGTGCCGGCAGAACACCCACTGGCCCGGCAGAGCAACCTGACCATGGAGGACCTGGCCCAGATCCCGCTGCTGCGCGTAGCCGGCTCCCTGCCCGGCACCTGGCCCTCCGACCGCCGCCCCGAACGCACCCCGCGCGGTACGCCCATCGCCGACGGACCGCCGTTCGACACTTTCCAGGAGGCCCTCCAGCTCGTCGGCTCGGGCGCCGGCGCCTGCATCGTCGGCGCACAGGCCACCCGCTTCTACACCAGGCCCGACATCGCCTACGTCCCGTTCTCCGACGCCCCGCCGATCGAGTGGGCGCCGGTGTGGCTCACGTCCAACAACACCCCGCGGCTTCGCGCCTTCGCGCTCACCGCCCAGGACGTCGCCAACCGCATCTACCTCGCCGCGACGCACCGCTGACCGCCGCGCTGCCTCCAGCGCGGGCACCGGTGCGGGGTGCGCGGTCAGGCAGCGGGACCGCTCGTCCACGGCAATGAGACGGGACCGCAGCCGTCCCCGAGCCCCTCGCCCAGCAGCCGCGCGAGGAATGACACGAAGCAGCTGCCGATCGCGACCGGACTTGATCTTTGGGTCCGTGGGTTCAGGGTTCGAGCCGCCGGCGGTCCACCCCTCGCGAGTCGGACCTCAGCCAGCCTGGCCTTTCGTCATCCACGCCCGGTCGGTGCTCGCCGCCGTGCGTCGCCGTCACGGCGACGACGCGCGCGTCAGAACCTCAGCACGCCGAGATCGCGTACGGTGCCGGCGAGGGCGCGGATGAGGTCGGTTTCGGCCTCCGTCCGCCACACCAGGGCGAAGGACAGGGCCGGCATGTCGGAAACAGGAAGCCAATGGACATTCGGCATGCCCCAGTACCCGATGACGTGGCTGGGGAAGCCGTGGACGACCTCGCCCATGCCGACCAGGCTGATCAGCTCGTCGGCGCTGGCCACAGGTCGGCCGCGCTCAATCGGCCGGCCTCGCCGGGTGTGGAAGGGCAGGTAGCTGTCTTCCCAGTAGGCCGGCAGCCCGGGTGCGGAGACGTGGGGAAAGTCGGCAAACACCTCCAGCGACACCGAGGCCCGCCCGGCGAGCTCGTGGTCGGCGGCCACGGCGAGGACCCGGCGGTCGGTGCACAGGACCGGGCCGACGGTGAGGTCCGATTCCTCCACGGGCAGCCAGGCCACACAGACATCCAGCTCGCCGCTGCGGAGCTGACGGAACACGTCATTGAAGGATGCCGGGCGGATCCGCAGTTCCCACTGTGGGTACCGCGAACGGAACGTCCTCCAATAAGGGTGCAGGTCGACGACGTTGAAGGGCAGCATCCCGATGCGGAGCTGAGCCGTGATGCCACGCGCGGCCAGCCGGGCACGTTCCAGCGACCCGTGCAGGCCGGCGTAGACCGGCTGCAGGTCGTCACGGAGCTGCCGGCCGACCTCGGTCAGCACGACGGTGCGACTGGTGCGGTCGAACAGCGCGGCACCGATGCGTCGTTCCTGCTTCTTGATGGCCTGGCTGACGCGTGCCTGGGAGACGCGCAGCCGCTCGGCGGCGCGGCCGAAGTGCAGCTCCTCCGCCAGCGCCAGGAAGATCTCGATGTCCCGCAGTTCCACAATGCCCCCGTGTCCTGCCGCGATAACCCAGCGGTTATCAACAGCGCCGAAGTCTATGTTGATCAGGGTCTCCGCCCGCAGGAGAGTGACTGACATGCACTCACGCATGAAGAATCCCGCGTTCGTTCTGCCGGACGCGACGAAGGGCATCGGCAGCATCATCAAGGCCGTCAACCAGGGCGGGATCTCCCACGAACTGCAGGAGATCGTCGGGCTGCGCGCGAGCCAGATCAACGGCTGCAGCGCCTGCGTACACGCGCACCACCAGAACCTGCGCAAGGCGGGGGAGAGCGATGAGCGGGTTGCGTCGGTGGCCGCCTGGCGGGAGGGGCCGTTCTTCACGGACTCCGAGCGCGCCGCACTGGAGCTGGCCGAGAGGGCCACCCGAGTGGCGGACCGCTCCGAGGAGGCGGTGCCGGACGAGCTGTGGGAGCGGCTGCGCGCGCACTTCACCGAGGAGCAGCTGTCCGCCCTGATCCTGCTCATCGGGATCACCAACATGTTCAACCGCCTCAATGCCGTGGTCCGCGAGCCGGCCGGCGCGTCCTGGAACCGAGCATGAGCGACGCGCTCGACCTGACCGCGATGTACGCGATGCACGACGCACTGCGCCGTGAACTGACCCACCTGGACCGCATCACCATCCGCGCGGACCTCAGTGCCGCGGAGGTGCTCGCCACGGCCGCCGGTTGGCAGCTGTTCAAGAAGGCCCTGCACGTCCACCACACCGCCGAGGACGACGCCCTGTGGCCGTCGCTGCGGCAAAACCTGGTCGACCGCCCGGACGACCTGGTCCTGCTGGAGGCGATGGAGGCCGAGCACGCCGCCATCGACCCGCTCATCGATGCCATAGACGCGCTGCTCGCCGCCCCGGACGCGGACCCGGGACACCTCGGGGGGCTGGTCGACTCGCTGACCGTCGGCCTGGCCGGGCACCTCAAGCACGAGGAGGACGCGGTGCTGCCGCTGATTCAGCGGACGCTCACCGCTGAGCAGTGGGCCCACTTCGGCGAGGTCCATGTCCAGCGGATCGGCCCGGACGCACCTGTGCTGCTGCCCTGGCTACTGGACGGCGCCGATGAGTCCACCGTGGAGCGGCTCCTCGCCCCGCTGCCCGGGCCGGCGCGCAGCGCCTACACCGCCCAGTGGCTCCCGGTGTACACCACCCTGGACCGCTGGAGCCCCGACACCGCCTGGGCTTGAGGCGCGCACCCGCCGCACGGTGCGTCCGACCAGGGCCGACGGCATGCGTCTGAGCACCGCGCTCCTGCCCGTCCACCGATGGAGCTGGCGGCGGCCTGCGAGCAGCGCGGCCGGGACGTCGGCGGCTGGCGACGGTGCTACTGGAGGGCTCCACGGCGGAGGAGGCGCTGCAGTCGCTGGACACCTTCGTGTCCGTCCGCGGACTGGGCGGGGACGTACCGGGAGCTGGGCATCACCGAGCTGGTGACCACTGGGCGGTGCCCGACTCCACCTTCAGAACGACCTGGCCGTCTATTCGGCCGGCGAACACGCGCCGATGTGACATCCGGGCCCTGGCCCGGATGTCGGGCACGTACCCATCCACAGTGCAAGGAGTAAGGCATGAAAGCACACGTCAGCTCGATCCTCCTCGGTGTCCGGGACATGGACCGGGCCAAGCAGTTCTACGCCGACGGGCTCGGCTGGAAGATCAAGAACGACTTCGGCATCTCGGTGTTCTTCGAATCGGACGGCGCCTCGCCCGTCGGCTTCTACAGCCGCGAAGGCCTGGCCGACCAGGTGGGCACGGACCAGGAAGGCAGCGGCTTCAGCGGACTGGTTCTGACCTACGTCGTCCGCAGCGAGGCACGGGTCGACGAGATCATGGCGGAGGCCCAGAAGGCCGGCGCCACGATCCTCAAGCCCGCTGGCGCACTGCCGTGGGGCGGGTACGGCGGCACCTTCGCCGACCCGGACGGCTACATCTGGAGCCTGGGCTACAGCGCCCAGGGAACCGACCAGCCCTACGCCGAGTAACCGCGATCTCTTGCCCCACACCCGTCCGGGACGGCGCGGCGCGTGCCGCTCCGTCCCGGACACGGCCATGGTCCCGGTGCGGGACGTGGGAGCGGCTCTCGGGGCGAACCGTGCTGCCCGCACACGCAGCGTCTCCAGGTACTGCTTCTTCGCGGCCAGCTTCGGCTCCGCCCAGTCGGTGAGGCCAGGGGAACATCGCGGCAGTGGCCTGGGCCTGGTGCAGGCTCTTCGCCGCAACACGTGGGCGGCGGCCTGGACCTCGTCCTCGCCCCACCAAGTGTCCTCGTCCGGCCCGGTGTGGGATCGCAGCTGGTACAGCAGGCCGATCCCGCCGAGCTCCTTGAGGAAGACACCCAGCCCGGCTTCCGGGCAGACCCACGCACGCGCCCCACTGCGCGCAGCGCGAACACATCCGGCCGATCGCCTCCGCGTTCAACGGGACCTCGGCCGCCGTGATGTCACGGGCACGCAGCTGGGTGCACGCCGTCGCGGCATGGAGCTTTAGCAAGTCGAACCGCCCCAACCGCGTCCTCGACGGAGACCCGGAAGAACTCCCGGTCCGGTGCGACACGGGCGGCGACCAGAAGCCCATGGGCCTGCCTCTCGACCTCTCTATGCCGCAAGGTCTTTGCTCGATAGGCAACCTGAGGGAGCAAAAAACGAACTGACGTTCTGTCAACTTGGCTCGTAATGAGCACTCTTGGAACGCCATCATCTCTGGGTGATCGACGACGGCGTGCTTACCTGCGGCGACTACAACAACTGTCCTCACGGCGACGACGTGGACTGCGAAACCTCGTTCGAGGTGACGCAGCCCGGCGACCGCCGGCGCTGGTACGTTCAAGAGCACAACTTGCTCGTCGATGACGGCGGCGGCTTCGAGATGGACGTCGAGTTCCTCCGTCGAGACCCGTCGTGGCTGACAGATCGACGGATCGTGGACCGGATGCCCAGGAAGATCCTGGAAGAGATCGCCGTGGGCGTCGGACAGAAAGCAGAGCGGGATCGTCGTCGCCAGCAATCGTGATCGACAGCCGCCAGAGCAGCGAGCTGGCCACCGGGCCGACCACGATAGACCCCCATCAGGAACCTGTGCCACCGCTGACTATGGGACGCCACAGCGGAATCGGCTACCGCCGATCACGCCTACGGGTCCCGTAGCGGCCGGGTTACCGCACTCCGCGGACGGTCTCCTCAGGCAGGTGCGGGCCAGTGACGTAGTAACGCCCCTGGGCGCTCGCCCTTCGCGGCGAGCCAGCCGGCGCGGACGAGTTCGCGGATGTCGCGCTGGGCCTGCTGTTCGCCGAATTCGGCGTCGGCCTGATAGCTGGCGCGGCGCAGGCGGTTGCCCATGGCCGCGGGGTAAAGAGCGTAGAGCATGCGGTCGGGCCAGCCGCGCTGCTCGACCGCTTCCTCAAGGGCGGTCCAGACCTCGCGGGTGGTGGTCACCTGGCGCTCGACGCTCCGGGCCTGCTGGTGGTGGGCGTGCAGGCAAACCGGACCCACGGCAGGGTGTCCCGCTCCGGAGTCCAGACAGGGCCACCGACCTCGGCGAGGACGTCGTAGAAGCGGTAGGTATTGCGGGCCCGACCGAGCCATTCCTCGATGCTGGAGAACTCCGGCGCGGTGATCGCTTCGCGGGCCAGGACGCCGTCCGACCCCAGGGGGATCGCCACCGGATTCAGTGCGCCATCGAGGCCCACACCAGCCCCGGAGCGTTCAGGTCGCCCTCGTTTAGCCAATCGACCAGCTCATCAGCCAGTACCGCCAACTGCTGGTTTGGGACCATCCGGGACTAAAAAACGCGCTCCGAAAACCAGCAAGAGCGGGCACCTGGTTTCCCAAATACCCGCTGTCACAACCGACTTCACTGTCGGGACGACAGGATTTGAACCTGCGACCCCTTGCCCCCCAGATCGCGCCGGAACTCATTCCCGCAGCTCAGCGTGATCCAGCCTCACGTCACGATGCCCGATCGGCCTGCCCGTGTTCCGGCGCGGGCACAACGTGTGGTCCCGCACTGGTCCCGCGAGTCCGCGCCACCATCCGCTGGGATCCACAGTCCTACAGCTGAACCAGCAATCCCTGAGTCCAGCCGTGCATCGTGCGACCCTTGACGCGCCCTTGATCTGAAAGGAACGACCCCGGACCGTCGAAGTTCGGGATCGGCAGACTTTGATCGGGGGACGTATGGGGTCAGCAGCCTTCGCCAGTCCGTGGGCCAGGGGGGTCTTCGGAAGTCTCGCTGCGCAGGTGACGACGACCGTGCCGGAGTGCATCCTCCGGGCACACGAGCGTGCCCGCGGCGGGCATGAGGGCGTCCACACTCAAACTCACGAGGCTTATGGTCATGGCCTCTACGCGGCGCAGTACGAGGAGCTAGTGACGGGGCTGGCCGGCCTTCCGGGGGCGGAGCCAGTGCGGCTCCAAGCGCGAACGGTCGTGGTCGTAGCCGGTCATGTCGTCTTCCCGATCCGATATGCGAAGAAGGATGTACCGGTGACGGCTGCCAGACTCCGCCGAGCTTCCGGGCTCCGCGCCGACCTCATCCGCCGGCACGGGCCCGAGCCCCGTCAGTTCACACTGGACCTCGGCATCGAACTCCCCGAGGATGACGAGCCGCACATGGATCTCTTGCGGCTGTCACCAGACACCAAGCTCGTCATAGTCGCCTATGCGTGCGCCCTGGCCAGCGGTGTAGTCAGGCTGGAGTGGGGATCAGCCGAACTCCGCCGCGAAGACCGCGCACTTCTCTGGCACTATCACGAGCCCCTGCCGCTTCCCCGTGTGTGACACGGCGACCGCGCGACCAAGTGACCGCTGCTTTGTAAGCTCATTCGACCTTTCGAACGAGCTCAGCGAAGCCGCACACCCCTCCCGACAGCCGGACACGGGCAGCCTCCCTTGCCGTCTCATGTCCGTCGGTGTTGCCGTCAGGATCTGCCGTCAGCGGAGTCCGGAAGCCGCCGAAGCCGCTCAGCCCACAAGGCGATCCGAGAAGCGGCTATGGTACCGATCTTGGTGGACGTGGGTTCCACTTGGCCGCGTCTCCTCAGAGACGGTTGTCCCACCAGGCGGGACGGCTCATCGCTGAATCAACCAAATGAGCCAGCCGATGATCGCCGCCCCCGCT
The DNA here is from genome assembly GCF_042677465.1 of Kitasatospora sp. NPDC127111. NCBI lineage: Bacteria > Bacillati > Actinomycetota > Actinomycetes > Kitasatosporales > Streptomycetaceae > Kitasatospora > Kitasatospora sp. NPDC127111. The sequence goes on along the minus strand of NZ_JBHXTG010000041.1, from coordinate 56,438 downwards.
GCCGACGCGGCCCCACCGACGACGTTTCGAAAGGCGAGCCGGAGCAGGGGCCTCAACCGTCGAGACGGCCTCTTCGGCGGCTGGGGGATGGTGCAGTGCTCGACGACAGGCTTAGGGTCGTTGTGGTCGACGCTCATCGTTCTCTCCTTGGATGTGGTGTCGCATGATCAGGGACCTGCCCGTGGCGGTGCCGGCAAGCTCAGGCCACTGGTGGGTCCCTGATTTCCCTTCTGAGCCTACGAGTTGAAGCCGCCAAAAAGTGCAGGTGTTCCGCTCGGATCCGATGTAATTTCCAGAGGTGATCTCCGAACCAGGCACGATCGACGATCTGGTCGCCGATGCTGCGGCGGCCGGTCACCAAGTGACTAAGCGCCTCATCCATGACTGGGTGGCCAGGGGGCTGCTGGCTCAGCCCCAGCGTCGGCGGACGGGGCAACGCGGCTCAGAGAAGGCGCTGCACACCGGTGCTCAACGGGCGCTGTTTCTTGACTTGTTGCACATGAGACAGCCGTCATCGGTTCGGCCGCTGGCCGAGGTCGTGCTTGTATGTTGGCTGTTCATCGGTGACGACAATGTAGTGAGCACGCGACAGGCCCTCCGCGCTCTCCGCACGTACGTCGGTGACCCCCGCGGTAGCCGAGCGTGGGCGAAGACCAGGGCCGCTCAGTTCGTGCAGCCGCTTTGCGACCCGAGGCTCGGAACCCCTCGAAGCCGACGTGAGCTCCTGAAGGCTTTCACCGAGGCCTTCTACATGGGCACCTACAACCGAGAAGATCTCATTGCGAAGTGCGCCCCTCAGTTCGAGGACAAGATCGCATTCCGGGACGTAGTCCAGTCACTCAGGCGCGGACCGGTCCCCGGGCGGCCCGAATCGCTCCTGATGCACCTTGATGTTGTTCTCCAGGCAGGGAAGGCAGTTCAGGACGGGGTCGTCGACCAAGACGCCCTGGAGGAAGTCAGGGTCCAGTACCTGCGGATCCGTGGGGCCGATGCCGAGTGGCCGGACCGGAGCGACCTGGAGGGTGCCATGGCCGAGTTGCTCGTGGGCCTTGGTGTTGTCATCCTCGCCCGATCAAGGGGGCTGTCGCCTGTCTGACCCGCATCGGGATGTCCGCTGCGGCTTGTCCTGTCTCACCGAAGGTTGAGCGATCTCACCCAAGGTGAAGTGGGGTCCAGTACTGGCAGGAGTCCGTGATCGAGTGGTCCGAGCCAACGACTGGCGCCTTGACTATACATTTCAGCACACGTGGCGCCGTATACATATGGCGAACAATGGATCCTTCATGATGATACTGGTCATGCATATGAAAACATGGGGTCGCAGTGGGCAAGGGAGGCTAATGGGACACTTCTTGATACGCGACTTTTGAAGGATTTGGGGATTCTTCCGGGAATGCGCCTTACGGCAGCCCTGAAGGCCCCCTAGTGTGCACGGCTCGGCAGCCGCAGCCGCAGCCGCGAGCCATACGAAGTAGTCCGGGGCATGGCGCCGCTTGCGCCGGCCGTCGTGCCAGTGCAGCCAGAACGGCTGCGACGCGATGCCGCCCACCTCTGGGTCCGCATCGAGGAGGATCAGCCGATCACGTTCGAGCCACGACTCGTAGCCGACGTGGCCCCGGGTCGTCGCGGCCCGGTAATGATCCACCCGAATGCTGGTGGGGTTGCGCGTGTCCGCTGTCGTTGATGTCAGACCTTGATGTCGGAGGCAGAAGGGATCACCCCAGCTCACGCAGGTTTGTGCCGGACACCGCTACGAGGCCGTGCTCAACACCGACCCCGTGCCGCTGCCCGGCTGGCTCCACACCCTGCTCTCCCCGCCGCCCCGAACCGCCGCCCCGGTCGTCCCGCTGAGCAGCCGGGCGGGCCGTCGGCCCGGCTACGCCGACGCCGCCCTGCGCAACGAGGCGGCGAACGTCGCCAACGCCGCCGAGGGCACCCGGAACTGGACGCTCACCCGGGCCGCCCGCGCCCTGGGCCGCTTCGTCGCCGACGGCCGGCTCGGCCGCGCTGAGGTCGAAGACGCTCTTAAGGGGGCGGCGGAGCAGGCCGGCCTGCCCGCGCGCGACGCCGCCGCGACCATCACCAGCGCCCTCGACTGGTCCATCGCCCACAACCCCGCCGGAGACGCCGCATGAGCACGCCCGCCCGCTCCCCCCTTAAGAGCCCTAAGGACCCCGGCGGGAGCGGGCCCGAGGACGGTGCGGCCCTGCTCGACGCCGTCGAGGCCCATCACCGGCGCTTCAACGTCTTCCCCAGCGAGGCCGCCTACGTCGCCGTGGTCCTGTGGGACGCCCACACCCACCTGCTCGACTGCTTCGAGTCCACCCCGCGCATCGCGTTCCTCTCCCCGGAGCCCGGCTCCGGCAAGACCCGGGCGCTGGAGATCATCGAAACCGTCGCCCCGCGGCCGATCCTGACCACCGACGTGAGCCCGGCCGCGCTGTTCCGCTCCGTGTCCGACACCGACGCCCGCCCGACCGTCCTGTTCGATGAGGTCGACGCCACCTTCGGCCCCAAGGCCGCCGGGAACGAGGACCTGCGCGGCCTCATCAACTCCGGCCACCGCCGCAGCGGCGTCGTCCTGCGCTGCGTCGGCGACGGTTCCACCCAGACCGTCCAGCCCTTCCCCGTCTACTCCGCCCTCGCCATGGGCGGGCTCGGCGACCTGCCCGACACCATCATGAGCCGCTCGATCATCATCCGGATGCGCCGCCGCGCCCCCAACGAGAAGGTCGAGCCCTTTCGCGAGCGCATCCACAAGGCCGAAGGGCACGCGCTGCGCGACCGCCTCGCCGCCTGGGCCGACAGCGTCCGCGACCAGCTCCACGAGGCGTGGCCGGAGCTTCCCGACGGCATCAGCGACCGCCCCGCAGACGTGTGGGAACCCCTGCTCGCCGTCGCCGACGCCGCCGGCGGCCACTGGCCCGCGCGCGCCCGCGCCGCCTGCGTCCAGCTCGTCACCGCCGCCAAGGCCAACGACAAGGGCTCCGTCGGCATCCGCCTGCTCGCCGACCTGCGCGACATCTTCAACGGCGCCGAACGGATGCTCAGCGCCGAACTGGTCGACCAGCTCACCGCCATGGACGACGCCCCGTGGGCCGACCTCGACGGCAAGCCGCTCACCACCCGCGCCCTCGCCCGGATGCTCGGCGACTACGTCACCGCCGACAACGACCCCATCAAGCCCCGCAACATCAAGACCGGCCCCCGCACGGTCGCCAAGGGCTACTACGCCACGGACCTTGCCGACGCCTGGCTGCGGTACTGCCCGCTCCGCTCCCAGGAATCCGCTACCAGCGCTACCGCCGCTACCGCGCAGGTCAGGCCCCTGTTCCCGGTAGCCGAACCGGTAGCGGTAGCGGATACCAACCCGCTACCCGCCCCGGAGCACGCCACCGCCGAAGCCGCGCTCCCGTAGCCCGCACCGCCGCTCCCGCTACCCGGCGGGAGCGGCACCAATCCGCTACCGCTACCCAATCCGCTACCAAAAACATGCCCCTGACCAGGGAGGTAGCGGCAGTAGCGCTGGTAGCGGATCCCAGAGAAGGCGGCCGGGCGTACCGGCCCATCCCAAATACCCATGCCTGCCTCCCTGTAAGGAGTGAGGACCCTTGTCCGAGCCGAAGTTGACGATCGAGCAGGTAGCCGAGTTGATCAGCTCGGTGAGCCAGGCCAGCCGGAGCCAGGAAGCCCGCCAGGCAGGTCTCATCAACGGAGGCTGGTACTCCACCGAGGACGTCGCCGCCCTCATCGGCGTCGACCCCTCAACCCTCAGGCGCTGGCGTACCTCGAAGCCCATGCAGGGCCCGCCGTTCGTCCGTCTTACCTCCCGCATCACCGTCTACAGCGTCCCCGACGTCCAGGCCTGGATGGAGTCGCGCCGCATCGTCCCTGGAGAAGCTGCCTGATGCCCCAGCAGAACCCGCCGATCGGCGTGAAGTTGTCGACCGACATCGAGCACCGCCCGGAGTACCCGAAGCCCTACCGGGGCCGGGTGCGCTGGTTCGACCCCGTGTCGGGCAGTCGCCTGTCGCGCTCGGAGATGTCCGAGACGATCGAGGAGGCCGAGGCCTGGATCGCCGGAATGGAGCGGCTGGCCAGCCGCGGCGTGACTCCGGCGACCGCGACCATGCCGCTCGCCGAGTACGGGGAGTCGGTGATGGAACTGGCGCTGCGCGGGCTGGAGTCCAAGACCCTCGACCCGTATCGCGCCGGCTGGCGGCTGCGGATCGTCCCGACGATCGGCCACCTGCCTCTGCGCACCGTCACGAACGGCGTGATCGACCGCGCCGTGTACGGCTGGATCGCCGACGAGGCCGGCCGCTCCACCGTGAAGAACACCCTCGCCGTGCTGGTGCGGGTGATGGAGCAGGCCGTCCGGGACGGTGTCATCGACGCCAACCCGGCCAAGGTGAGCGGCTGGCAGCGGGAGTACCAGCGCGCCGAGGACGAACTCGACGACCCCCGCGCCCTCGCGCTGCCGGACTGGGAGACCCTCGACAAGCTCGCGACCGCCCTGGTCCTGCGCTCGCACGGGGAGTTCCGCGGCTGGGGCGACGTGGTGCGCTTCGCGGCGTGCACGGCGGCCCGGATCGGCGAGGTCTCAGGTGTGCGCCGCAAGGACATCGACCGCAAGCGGTGGACGTGGGACCTGTGCCGGCAGACCACGACCGCACCCGGCGGCCTGACGGACAAGGGGACGAAGGGCAAGCGACGGCGGACGGTGCCGCTGATCCCGGAGATCCGCGAGCTGGTGGCCTGGCGCCTGGACGTGATCGACCAGGACCCGATGGCGCGGCTGTTCACCGGGCCGCGGGGCGGGCGGATCACCACCGCCGTCCTGCGGGACGCGACGCACTGGGACGAGGTGGTGGTGGCGCTCGGCTTCGAGCACCTGCGCCGCCACGACCTCCGGCACACCGGGCTGACGTGGATGGCCGACGCCGGGGTCCCGCTGCACGTCCTGCGGAAGATCGCCGGGCACGGGTCGCTCACGACCACGCAGCGGTACCTGCACCCGGACCGGCGCTCGATCGAGCTGGCCGGCGAGGCGCTGAGCGCGCACCTGAGCGGGCCCCGCGAGGCCCCTGGTCCCGAAGTGGTCCCGCCGGAGACCCCCGGCCGCCACCTTCGGCTCGTGCGCTGACCCGCCCTCGGAAACGGCAAAAGCCCCGCTGGCCTGGACCTTCGTCCAGTCAGCGGGGCTCCGACATCACTGTCGGGACGACAGGATTTGAACCTGCGACCCCTTGACCCCCAGTCAAGTGCGCTACCAAGCTGCGCCACGTCCCGTGGTCTCGGCGCCTTCGGCGGAGCCTGGGGGGCTCTGCTGTGGGGCTTCTCGACCTTGTCCCCGGTGTCCCGGCGACGTGGAAAACAATACAGCACGTCGGGGGGTGCTCGCTGCCAGGTTTTGTCGGGGCGGGGTCAGGGGGTGGGGTGGCGGGCGTCGTAGCGGAGGAAGGCGGGGCGGCGGGCGGCGAGGAGGAGGATGGCGGCGAGGCAGGCGAGGCCGCCGCTGACGACGGAGGTGGCGGGGTTGGTGAGGGAGGCGACGGCGCCGGACTCGAAGTCGCCGAGGCGGGGGCCGCCGGCGACGATCACGATGAAGATGCCCTGGAGGCGGCCGCGCATCTCGTCCGGGGCGGCGACCTGCATCATCGTGTTGCGGAAGATCATGCTGACGGTGTCGGCGCAGCCGGCGACGGCGAGCAGGAGGAGGCCGAGCCAGAGGTTGCGGACCAGGCCGAAGGCGGCGATGGCGAGGCCCCAGGCGGCGACGGAGGCGAGGACGGCCGCGCCGTGGCGGTTGACCCGGGAGACCCAGCCGGAGAAGAGGGCGCCGATCAGGGCGCCGACGGCGGGGGCGGAGACCAGGAGGCCGACGGTGCGGGCGTCACCGGCGTAGAAGGTGGCGGCGATGGCCGGGAAGAGGGCGCGGGGCATGCCGAAGATCATCGCGGCGAGGTCGGCGAGGAAGCTGGTGCGCAGGTTGGGCTGCTCGCGCAGGAAGCGCAGGCCGTCGAGGACGGAGGCGCGGCCCTTGCGTTCGCCGAGCGGGAGCATCGCGGGCAGGCGCCACATCGCGTAGAGGGTGGCGGTGAAGGCGACGGTGTCGAGCAGATAGGCGGCCTGGGCCCCGTAGGCGCCGATCAGGACGCCGCCGAGCATGGGGCCGACGGTGAGGCCGAGGTTCATGCTGACGGTGTTCAGGGCGTTGGCGGCGGGGAGCTGGTGGCTCGGGACGAGGCGCGGGATCATCGCCGAGCGGGCGGGCGAGCTGAGGGCGAAGAAGCCGGCCTGGACGGCCACGGCGGCGTAGAGGACGGCGACCAGGCCGAGCCCGGCGAGCGCTTGGGCGGCCAGGACGGCGGAGACGGCGGCGAGGCCGGCCGAGCCGATCAGTCCGAGGCGGCGGCGGTCCACGGTGTCGGCGATGGCGCCGCCGTAGAGGCCGAAGGCGATCAGCGGGAAGAGGGAGAAGAGCCCGACCAGGCCGGTGGCGAAGCTGGAGCCGGTGAGGTCGTAGACCTGGACGGATACGGCGACGGCCGTCATCTGCTGGCCGATGGACGAGACGGCCTGGCCGAACCAGACCCGCCGGTAGTCGGGGTTGTCGCGCAGCGGGCTGAGGTCGGCGAACGCCCCGCGCGCGGCACGGCGGTACCGCGGGGACGCGGCGGACGGGGGCGACGGGGACGACGAGGGTGAGGTGACGGACGCGGTGGGATCGGCGGAATCGGCGGGCTCACCCGTGGAGGGAGCGGCCCCGGTCGCCGAATTGGCAGGATGATTGGTCGACACAGTCCTCCATCCTCGCCCCGCCCGGCGGCCGGGTCGTCACCGGGTAAGGCTCTCGGCACCCGTCGCCAGCGCCGCCACGCCACGCCAAGCCGCGCCGCCACGGCCGCGCCGCCATCCGCCGCCCCGCCACTGTTACCGGGTCAGCACCTGCTTCTCCCCCGCCTCGACCGCGAAGTCCAAGCGGTTGCCCGGGGGTGGGAAGGGGCAGATGAAGTGGTCCGCGAAGGCGCACGGCGGCAGGTAGGCCCGGTTGAAGTCGAGCACCGTGTGGCCGTCCGCGTCGGGGGCGGGCAGGGTGATGAAGCGGAAGCGGTAGGTGTCCGTCCCGCTGGTCGCGTCGGCGATCACGCCACTCAGGCGGCCGTTGCCCGCGCGGCTGACGGTCAGGGTGCGGTGCTCCCCGGCGACGGTGAAGGAGACCTTGCCGGAGACCGCCAGTGGACGTTCCTTGCCGTCCGCGTTGGGGACGACGACCGCTTCGCCGTCCTCGCTCCCGAACGGGGTGAAGACCGCCGGGACGGCCCACTCCGGCGAGTAGGGGTAGGCGGAGATGCCGGCGAACGCGGCCCGGCGCGGCGCGGCCGGGTCGAAGACCCGCAGGGCCAGCTCGCCCTCGCGCTCGATCGGGACGAGGCGCAGCTCGCCCAGCGAGGCGGTGTCGGCGGCCGGGTCGCTGTCCGGGCGGAGCAGCACCTCGCCGTCGACGGGGGACGGCGCGCCGGTGACGGTGATCCCGTCGGCGGCCGTCGCCCGGACCCGGACGCCCTCCGCGTCGGCCCACCAGCGGCCGGGCAGGCCGGGAACCTCGGTGGGCTCGGGCTCGAGCCAGTGCGTGCCGGTGAGCGCCAGCTGGCCGTGCGCCGTGCTCACCGCCGCCGCCCGGCCGTCGCTCCAGTGCTTCCATTCCTCCGCGGCTGTCGCCGTCATCGGCATGCCCTCCCAATCCGGTCCGAGCCCCGAAGGCTCTCCGTCCGAGGCCCGTAGGCCGTCCGTCGCGGCCCGCGAGGCCGTCTGCGTGCCCGAAGGCCGTGCCCGGATAGCCCGTAGGCCGTCCGTCGCGGCCCGTGGGCCGTCCTGGTCCGTCACCACCTCAACACCGGCGACCGGGGTGGATCATCCCCGCCGGCCGGACCTCCCGTCGGGCCCGGCCGGACGGCGCGGGCCCGATCACCCCTTCAGCGGCCGGAACAGCCCCTCCTGCACCACCGAGACCACCAGCTGGCCGCTGCGGTCGTAGATCTGCCCGCGCGCGAGGCCACGGGCGCCGTGCGCGATCGGGGACTCCTGCTGGTAGAGCAGCCAGTCGTCGGTCCGGAACGGCCGGTGGAACCACATCGCGTGGTCGAGCGAGGCCATGTCGAAGTGCCGGGTCCCCCAGAGCGGCTCGACCGGGGCGCGGACGGCGTCCAGCAGGGTCATGTCGCTCGCGTAGGTCAGGGCGCACACGTGGATCAGGGGGTCGTCGGGAAGCGCGCCGTTGGTGCGCAGCCAGACGCCGCTCCGGGCCTCGACGCCCGCCAGCTCCTCCTTGCTCCAGCGCAGCCGGTCGACGTACCGGATGTCGAAGGGCTGCCGGCGGCTGATGAACGGGGGCAGCTCGCCGAGCCGGGAGCCGACCTCCTCCAGGGCGCTGGGCAGTTCCTCGGGCGAGGCGACCTCGGGCATCGGGTACTGGTGCTCGATGCCGCCCTCCTCGGGGAGGTGGAAATCGGCGGTGAGCGCGAAGATCGACCGGCCGCCCTGGATGGCGAGCACCCGTCTGGTGGTGAAGGACCGGCCGTCGCGGATGCGGTCGACCTGGTAGACGATCGGCACGCCGGGCACCCCCGGGCGCAGGAAGTAGGCGTGAAGCGAGTGGACGGGGCGCTCGCCGTCCACCGTGCGCCCCGCCGCGACCAGCGCCTGGCCGGCGACCTGGCCGCCGAACGTCCGCTGCAGCGCCTCCTCGGGGCTGCGCCCGCGGAAGATGTTCAGTTCGATCTGCTCAAGGTCCAGCAGTGCGACGAGTTCGTCGACGGGGGTACCCATACGTGCGCTTCCTCTCCGGACGGCCGGCCCGGGCGGAGGTCTCCCGCCCAGCAGTCGGCGTCCGTTCTGTCGAATTCTCCCGCCCCATCGAATTCTCCAGCGACCCCTGGCATTCCCCCCACCCGGGGTGACCCTGCCGATTCACTCGAACGAGGTCCCAAGAGATCCCACCGAACCGGCCCCACCCTCGAACCGGCGCGGCACGGCGGCACGGCACCCGAACGGACACGGATGTAGGACAGCGCGTCACGAACCCGGTGGATCCGGCGGAGCGGGCAGACCCGATCGGCGGACCGTGATGTTCAACCGCCCGGTCAGCCCGAGCGCCGGGTCCGCCGTCCCGGGCAACGTGCGCACCACTCCGTGGTAGGCGAACCGGGCCGGACCTCCGAACACCAGCAGGTCGCCGCTGCGCAGCTCCAGGTCCGTCCACGGCCGGGTCCGGGTCTCGGTGTTGCCGAGCCGGAAGACACAGGTGTCGCCGAGCGACAGCGAGACGACCGGCGCGTCGGTCCGCTCGTCGCGGTCCTGATGCAGGCCCATCTTGGCGCCGTGCGGGTAGTGGTTGACGATCGCGATGTCCGGCTCGTACCCGGCCGCGCCCGCGATGGCACCGACCGCCTCGCCGTACGCGTCGGCGACGGCCCGGCGGGCCAGTCGGCCGAGCTCCGGCGGGAACGGCTTGACCGGCGTGCCGTCCTCGGCGGTCCGCCTGTATCCGTACGGGTACCAATGCCACCCGAGGCTCACCATCCGCACGGACATCACACCGCCGGTCGGCATGCGGACGGTGTGCATCCCGGCCGGGGGACGGGCCCACTCCCGGCAGGCGGCGACCAGGCGCAGCTGGGCGGCGGAGTCGAGCCAGCCGGGGACGAGGACCGCGCCGGGTGCGGGCTCCGACCGGCCGCGGAACCCGCCCTCGTCCGTGCCGTCACCGAACAGCTCGCCCTGGATCACGCCACCATCCTCGCGCAGCAGACCGACAGGCGGCACCGGATCAGTCAGACGGCACCGAATCCGACGGACGCCACCGGATCAGGCAGGCGGCACCCACCCGACGGACGCCACCGGATCGGGCCGGCGGCAGCCGACGAACCGCTCGCCCGACGGACCGCTCAGTCGATCATCCCGATCTCCCGCGCACAGGCCGGCCAGGCCTCCCAGCCCTGCATCCGGAGGATCTCCTCGGCAACCACGGTCTGCTGCCGCCGACTCGCGCGGTCGGGCCGGGTGGCGAACCGCAGGCCGCCGGCCTCCTCCCAGGTCGGCGGCCAGATCTGCAGCCCGCCGAAGTAGCCGTTCCCGGTGTCGGCCCGCCAGTCGCCGCCGCTCTCGCACTCGGCGAGGTCGTCCCAGACCCCGTCCGCGACGGTCGTGGCGGCCGCGGCCCGAGCGCCCGGCACCGGCCCGGCGGTCGGCAGCAGCACGCCGAGGACGGCGCCGACGGCAACGAGCACGTCGGTGAGGGCGGCGGCGAATCCCGCCCGACCACCAGTCGGTACGAAGGATTCACGGCTGATCCTATGAGCGGTGAGAAGGCACAGCAGCCGACCCTAGGCGCGCACCTCCGGCACCCGCCCCGACACGCCGGACACGCCGAAGGCCGCTCCCCCACACAGCGGAGAACCCGCGCGGTGGGGAAGCGGCCGGCCGGACGATGCGTCCGGATCGGGCAAGCCCCGGTCGGCCCGAGGGCCGACCGGGAAGCTGACCCGGACCGGAATCAGGCCCGGGACGTGGACCGGAATCAGACGGTCAGGGTCTGGCCCGGGAAGATCAGGTCGGGGTTGCCGCCGATGACCTTGGTGTTGTTGTTGTACAGGGTGTGCCAGTCGAGGCCCTTGGCAGCGGCGATCTTGCTCAGGGTGTCGCCGGCCTTGACGGTGTAGGTGCCACCGGCCACCGACTTGGCGTCGTTCGAGGTCGCGGCGTTGCCGGACTTCCACGACTTGGCGGCGTCGGAGGACTTCGGCGCGACCGCGGCCTTCGGGGCCTCGGTGGCCTTCGGAACGGCGGGCTTCGGGGCCTCGGCGGCCTTCGGGGCCGGCGCGGCCTTCGGCGCGGCGGTGGCGGCCGGGGCGGCCGGCTTGGCGGCGGTGGTCGACGCGGCGGAGGTGTCGACCGCGGCCGGGGCGCCGCCCTTGGTCAGGCCGGCCTTGACGGAGCAGACGGGCCAGGCGCCCGGGCCCTGCGAGGCGAGGACCTTCTCGCCGATGGCGATCTGCTGCGCCTTGGTGGCCAGGTTGGCCTGCGGGGCGTAGGCGGTGCCACCGAAGGCGGCCCAGGTGCTGGAGGTGAACTGCAGACCGCCGTAGAAACCGTTGCCGGTGTTGATGGCCCAGTTGCCGCCGCTCTCGCACTGGGCGACGGCGTCCCAGGTGGAGACGGAGGCGGCGGAGGCCGAGGTGGCCGTGACGAGGCCGGCCACCGGCAGGGCCGCGACAGCGGCGCCCGCCACGACGGCCATCCGAACGCGGTTGCGCTTGGTGGCGGCGGTGGTGGTGGCAGCGGCGGACTCGTTACGGAAGGTCATGGGGTTCCTCTCGACAGCCCCGGGCGGGCATGCGGAACCAAGCCCTGGAAGGGGGTCGATTCGCTCGCCGCGTCCGTCGGGCGGCCGTGCACGTGTCGGACGTGCCGCGCCGCCCCGGCCACCCGCCACGCACCGGGGACCAGTTCGAGCGGTCGCATCGGCGGGCACGGCCGACGCCGGGATGAACCGGCGGGCTGTGCGTCGGGGGTGAACCCGGGTGGTGCTCGTTGCACCGCCAATGAAGCTACGAGTCGGCCGCCGGGGATCCAAACATCGGACGGTCTGCCCAGCTCAGCCCGGCGTTACCTGCGGTAACGACCTTGCAATCATGCCCTAAATGTCCGATTTAACCGTCATTTCCTAGATCAAACATCTGCGGGCCGTGACCCACCTCACGGCTCCATTCCGGCAGCTCCGCCCTCGACATCGACAGATTGCGATCCCGTCACCACGTACAGCGATCGGATCAGGAGCAATTCCCGTCAGCCCAGGTGCTCACCCGTGACCCCTGCCACAGGGGTCCGTTGGAAAAAGCGGCCGGAACCGGCCCGCTCGCCACCGCCAGCACGAAGTCCCGCCCACCCTGCCCGCGACAAACCCCCGAGACCCCGAGGAGTCCCATTGCCGCGCATGCTCGATGTCAGCGACGAGGTCCGATCCGAGATCGGCGACGACGAGGCCGACCGCCTGCTCGGCGGCGCCCACGCACCGGACAACTACGAGTGCACCTCCTGCCGCACCCCCGGCGACTCCCTCCAGGAGCCCACCAGCACCGTGCTGTTCGTCGGCGAGGAGACGGCGGTGCTCGCCTTCGCCCACGCCCGCTGCATCCCCTCCCAGGTGGTGCCGGTTTCGGAGGAGCAGCTGGTCGGCGCGGTGCGCAGCATCAGCCAGGCCCAGACCGACGCGCCCACGCCCACCGTCGCCCGGACCCCGGTCGTGCCGGCCCCGGCCGCCACCCCCGCCGCCTCCTCGTCGGCCACCTCCCCGGTCGCCGACGCCGCCAACACCCCCGCCCTCCCCCAGCCGACCGCGCCCGGCCAGGCCGCGATCCTCGGCATCACCTGCGGCCTGGTGCTGCACGGGGACACCGGCCACGCCTCGCTCGTGGTCGAGCCCACCGGGCCGGTCGGCCGCCCCGGGAACACCTCGGGCACCGACGAGTTCCTGGACCTGCTCCAGGACGCGGGCTTCCAGCCCGTCACCGACCTCAACAAGACGCCGGACCAGCTGCCCGGCTGGTCGGTCCTGGTGGCGATGGGCAAGCTGCACGCGATCCTCCAGCCCGCGGCGGCCGGCGGCAGCACGGGCTGGTGGCAGGCGCACCAGCCGCTCCAGGTCACCGACGCCTGGCGGTTCGCCGCCAACCAGCTGGGGGAGGTGACCATGTACGCCGTCCCGGCGGGCATGGTCGGCCGGCAGCCGCGCGAGGACCTGCTCCGCCAGGCGCTGGAGCGCGCCGTCGCCCTCGGCCAGGTCGTGGCCGCGTCCCTCCCGCTCGCCGGCACCTGAGTCGGCCTGAGCCGGCCTGAGCCGCGCCTGAGCCGCGCCGGGCAGCGCTGAACCGCCCTGAACCGCCCTGAACCGCCCGGCGGCCTCCCTGAGGCCCCGGTCGCGCCCCAACCGCACCCGGCCCCGCCGATCGGCAGCCCGATCAGCGGGGCCGGGCGCGCGCCGGGGCCGCACACCCCGCATCCCCGGCCGGGTTCGCTCGTTGGCCCCTATGTGTACAGCTACGACGTCTCCGCCTCCCACCGCCGGTCCACCACCGCCGCCCGTGCCATCCCGGGCATGCGCCCCTCGTACGACGCGGAGCACCCGCACTCGGCGACGCCGATCTACGACGAGCTGTACTCCGAGTACCGGCGGTTGTTCCGTGCGCTGCCGGGCGACCGCTCGGGCGAGGAGAACCTGAAGTTCGCCGGATTCGCCGTCCGGGACGGCGGCTACCCGATGCTCACCGACCCGCGCCCGTACCCGCCGCAGCACCAGGCGTTCCAGACGTACGGGGGGCAGGGCATCGGCATCCCCCAGTTCATGCCGAGCCAGCAGACCGGCCCGGGCCTCACCCACGGCACCCACGGCACGCACGGGACTCCAACCGCGCACGGCACGCACAGCACGCACGGGACACAGAGCACGCACAGCACGCACAGCGCACACACCACGCCCAGCGCGCACAGCACCCACGGAACGCCCGGCGGCAGCAGCCCGCACCCGCCCGCACACCTGGCCGACCCCAACGCCCCCGCCAACACCACCAGCGACGGCACCGGCCACGCCACCCCGGCCGAGGGCGGTCAACCCGCCCAGCCCGCAGCCCAGTTCACCAACGGTCAGGGCTGGGTGGCGGCCGGCTACCTCGGCCCGGTCCCGCACCCGATGCCCGCCTCCGCCCCCGCACCGGTGATGAGCACCGGTCCGGCCACCGGCGGCCGCCACCGCAACCTGCTCTCGCTCCCCCCGGGCCGCAGCGCCGACCAGCACTGACCGACCACCACTGACCGACCACCACTGACCGGCAGGCACTGACCGGCAGGCACGGGCGGGCAGGCGCCGACCGTCCGCCCCGGCCCTCACCGCGCGCCCCCGCCCGCGCCCCCGGAGACGCCGAGAGGGCCCGGCCACCGAAGTGGACACTGTTGGTAAATAGCTGGGCCTGACTGTGTCCCGCCCTGTCAAGGGGCGGGACACAGTCGTTCGAAGCGGGAGAGACGTGTTCCAGCGCGTGGTGTGCCGGTGATCCAGGCGTCGAGCCGGGTGAGGTTCATCGCGGTGGCGGTGAAGAAGTGCTGGAGGCTTGTCCTTGGCAGGCCGCGGTAGCGGGATCGGCGGAGGCCGAAGGCCCGGACGCCTTGCGAGATGGTTCCCTCGATGCCCTGGCGGTGCTGGTAGACACTCTGCCATTCGGGATCCTGCTGGTCGGCGCGGTTCTTTCGGATGGCGTCGTGCGCGGCCTTCTCCCGCAGCATGATCTCCCGGCCCAGTCCGGTCTTCGAGGGAGCGCAGGTCTGGACGTCGGGGCACGGCCGACAGGCCGAGACGGGAAACCGGACCTGGATCACCGGGATGCCGTGCGAGGAGAGGCGGGAGCGCCAGTTGCCGGCGAACTGGCCGTTGGGGCAGGTCACGCGCTTGGCTTCCCAGTCCACCGCGAACGCCTCCGTGGTGAACCTGCCGGAGGACTGCACCGCCTTGTTCTTCTGGATCGGCCCGACCAGTTTGAAGCCGGCCTGTTCGGCGGCGGCCAGGCACCGGGCGTCCACGTAGTTGGCGTCGACCAGGTGAACGGCGGGCAGCCTGTCGCGCGCTCGCAGGTCGGCGTGGATGACCTCCGTCATCTTCATGTCGCTGACGGAGGCGTCCGTGGTGGCGACATGGGTGATCAGATCAGCCGTTACCCCTCTTGCTGCCGGCACGGGCGTCGGGGTCGTACGGGGAGAAGGGACGCAGCCGTCCCGGGGGAACGTTCTTCGAATCCCTCAACGACACTTGGCCGTCGACGAGTTGGAAGTTGTGAACCCAGGTCTGCCGCAGGAGTTCGACCGCTTCCAGCGAACGCGCCCCGATCGGAGCCTGCGGTGAGAGCGCCGCTTCCAGCAGGCGTATGCCGTCCTGTCCGGTCTGCCGGATCCATTCGCGGCGCCTGACCGCGCCGCGAGGCAGCCTCGACTCCTCCACGCGGTGGCCGTAGCGGTCGAACCACTCCGGGGCGGCCTGGGCGGCCAGCCAGCCGGGGAACGCCGCCGCAAGGGCGTTCAAGGCCGCCCGCAGCGTCTCCCCGAGCATCTCGATGTGGTTGACCGCCCTGATCGCCGCCAGCACCTTGGTGGAGTCGGTCCGAGCCCGCCCCGTCGTCTTCAGCAGGCCGCGCTCCTTGGCGGCCTGGAGTACCCGCTCGAAGATCTCATCGGCCATCCGCCCTTCCACCAGGCGGGCACGGAACTCGCTGAGGACGGAGAAGTCGAAGCCGGCCGCGGTCAGTTCCAGGCCCAGTGCGTACTTCCAGTCGATCCTCACCCGGACCGCCTCGGCGGCCTGCCGGTCCGACATTCCTTCGGCGAACTGCGGCACCGTGACCAGCGCCAACACTCCCGGCGATACCGCGGGCCGGCCCCGGTGGGGAAACAGAGCAGCGAACGTGTCACCGTCGAAGACGTCCGCGAACTCGTCGCGCAACCGCATCGCCAGCGTGCCGCTCGGACAGACCGCCCGAGCCACCCGAACCGTCTCCGCCGGGATCCCGCCCAGCCCGCTTTCGTGCAGCGACACCGATACCCTCCCCAAACGCAACATCGGTCTTCACCACCCACAACCAGGTGGCGAAGACCGACGTCACGGCCAGGGCCCATCTATTTACCAACAGTGTCCACCGAAGTGGCCGGGCCCTCTCCCCATCGCCGGGCGCGTGGGCGCCCGTCCGCACTACTTCTTCTTGCGCTTCTCCCGCACCCGCACCGAGATCGAGATCGGCGTCCCGACGAAGCCGAACTCCTCACGCAGCCGGCGCTCGATGAAGCGGCGGTACCCCGCCTCCAGGAAGCCCGAGGCGAACAGCACGAAGCGCGGCGGCCGGGTGCCCGCCTGAGTGCCGAACAGGATGCGCGGCTGCTTGCCACCGCGGATCGGGTGGGGGTGGGCGGCGACCAGCTCGCCGAGGAAGGCGTTCAGCCGCGCGGTCGGGATGCGGGTCTCCCAGCCCTCCAGCGCGGTCTCGATCGCCGGGACGAGCTTCTCCATGTGCCGGCCGGTCTTGGCCGAGACGTTGACCCGGGGGGCCCACTGCACCTGGACGAGGTCGCGCTCGATCTCCCGCTCCAGGTAGTAGCGGCGCTCCTCGTCCAGCTGGTCCCACTTGTTGTAGGCGACTACGACGGCGCGGCCGGCCTCGACGGCCATCGAGATGATCCGGGTGTCCTGCTCGGCCAGGGTCTCGCTGGCGTCGATCAGGACGACCGCGACCTCGGCCTTCTCCAGCGCGGAGGCGGTGCGCAGCGAGGCGTAGAAGTCGGCGCCGGCGGTCAGGTGGACCCGGCGGCGGATACCGGCGGTGTCCACGAACTTCCAGGTCTTGCCGCCGAGTTCGATCATCTCGTCGACCGGGTCACGGGTGGTGCCGGCCAGCTCGTTGACGACCACCCGCTCCTCGCCGGCGACCTTGTTGAGCAGGCTGGACTTGCCGACGTTCGGCCGGCCGATCAGCGCGACGCGGCGCGGGCCGCCGGGGGCGGCGTCGCCGAAGGTCTGCGGCGGGGCCTCGGGCAGGGCGTCCATGACGGCGTCGAGCAGGTCACCGGAGCCGCGGCCGTGCAGGGCCGAGACGGGGTAGGGCTCGCCGAGGCCGAGCGACCAGAGGTAGGCGGCCTCGGCCTCGGTGGACGGGCCGTCGACCTTGTTGGCACAGAGCACGGTCGGCTTGCCGGCCCGGCGGATGATCTTGATCAGGGCCTCGTCGGTGTCCGTCGCGCCGACCGTGGCGTCGACCACGAACAGCACCGCGTCGGCGGTCTCGATGCCCAGCTCGGCCTGCGCGGCGACCATGGCGTCGATGCCGAGGACGTCGATCTCCCAGCCGCCGGTGTCGACGACCTTGAAGCGGCGGCCGTTCCAGGAGGCCTCGTAGCTGACCCGGTCGCGGGTGACGCCCGGCTTGTCCTCGACGACGGCCTCGCGGCGGCCGATGATGCGGTTCACCAGGGTCGACTTGCCGACGTTCGGGCGGCCGACGACGGCCAGCACCGGCAGCGGCGTGTGGCTGCCGTCGCCGAGGCCGTCGATGTCGTCGGGGTCGAACCCCTCCTCGGCGGCGAGCGCCATGAACTCGGCGTACTCGGCGGCGTCCAGCTCACCGTGTCCGGTGGTGGAGTGCTCTGCGGTCATGTTCGTGTTTTCCGTTTCCCGGCCCGGCCCTTCCCAGGGGCGCGCCGTGCGTACCTGCCCCACCGGGGCAGCGCGAGTGGTTCCGGGACGCCGTCACGGCACCCCGGTCATTCAATGGTCCTGCAGTGATCGGCCCGAGCGACCGAGCCGACCGAGCCGGCCGAGCGGGCCTGATCGGGCCGGCCCGATCGGGTCCGAGCGGGCCGATCGAGCCCGAGCGGGCCGGGGCCCAGGACGGCAGTCCGAGCGGACGGTGGTCGGTCAGACCGCCGAGAGCCCGGCCCGCTCCTCCACCAGCGCGGTGATCGTGTCGATCACCTGCTCCAGGGTGAGGTCGCTGGTGTCCACCAGGACCGCGTCGGCGGCCTGGGTGAGCGGCGCGGTCTTGCGCGAGGAGTCGGCGGCGTCCCGGCGGGCCAGGTCGGCGGCCATCGCGGTGATGGTGGCCTCGTCGACCCCCTTGGCGCGCAGCTCGGCCGCCCGGCGTTCGGCGCGGGCCGCCTCCGAGGCGGTCAGGAAGATCTTGACGGTGGCGTCCGGGAACACCACGCTGCCCATGTCCCGGCCCTCGGTGACGATGCCGCGCTCGGCGACCTCGGCGCAGCCGCGCTGCAGTTCCACCAGCCGGGCGCGCACCGCCGGCACCGCGGAGACGGCGCTGACCTGCGCGGTCACCTCGGGGCCGCGGATCGGGCCGGACACGTCCTGCCCGTCGACGGTGATGGTCGGGCCGTCCGCATCGGTGCCGGAGACGATCACCGGCTTGCCGCAGGCGACCGCCACGGCCTCGGCGTCGTCGACGTCGATGTCGTTGGCCAGCATCCACCACGTCATCGCCCGGTACATCGCGCCGGTGTCCAGGAAGCTGAGCCCCAGCCGGGCGGCGACCGCACGGGAGACGGTCGACTTGCCGGAGCCGGAGGGTCCGTCGATGGCGACGACGACCGGGGCGTGCGCTCGGTCGGCAGTGTCCACGGGGCGAACCTCTCTCTGAGCCTGGGCCCGGGCGCGGCACAGCGCCTGTGCCGCGTGAAACCGGGGAGTGTCTCCCTCAAGGTTAATGGACCGCCACCCAACCCCCACCCGCCCGGTCACGGCCCGCGGTCACCGGCGCCCGCCCGGCCACTGCCCGCGGTCACCGACGCCCGCCCGGCCACGATCCGCAGCCACCGGCGCCCGCCCGGTCCGCCGTCACCGCGGGAGCAGCCGCCAGACCGCTTCACCGAGGTCGGTTCCGAGGCGTCCCTCGAGCATCACGTCACCGCTCCTCGGGTCGAGCATCCCCACGTACCACTCCCCGCCGTCGACCAGCCGGATCAGGCAGAAGAAGTCCCAGACCTTGAGAACGCTGAACGGCGGCCCGAGCGGTTGCTCGCCCCTCTCCCGCACGTCGACGACCTGGCGGTCCGTACCGAGCAGCCGTGGGGTGTCGATCCCGGCCACCTCGCGCACCCGCTCGATCGTCCACCCCGCCGGGAGCTGGACCGCGGCCAGCGCCGCCTGCTCCTCCGCCGGGTCGGGGGCGGCCCGCAGGACCTCCAGCACCGCGTGCCCGAGCCGCGGCCGCACGAAGCCCTCGGCGTCCCGCTCGATGCCGAGCACTCCGGCGACGAAGGCCATGTCCAGCTCTTCGCCCAGTCGCTTCCAGCGGAACGGCACCCGCGACACGTGCGACGGGAAGTCGTTCAGCCCGAGGTGCTCGGCCTCCTCGTCCCGCCAGTCGAAGGAGGTCCGGGGGCGCGGGCCGGACGGACCCTGGCGGTGCGCGAAGAACGCGGTGATCCAGCCGGACACCCGGTCACCGCCGGACCGCGACTCCAGCGTGGACAGCGAACGCCAGAACGCCTCGTCCACCGCCCCGCCGGCAGCGGTGTCGGCAACGGTCCGCAGCACCGGCAGCAGGCCGGCGAACCACGGCCGCAGCCCCTCGCCGAAGGTCTCCGCCAGCTCGCCGACACGCCGCGCCAGCAGCCGCCAGTCCTCGGCCGTCCCCTCCAGCCGGATCCGCGGGATGCCGCACATCGTGATCCAGGTGAACTCGTAGTACGGGCTGACCACGTCCATGAGCGCCACCAGGACCGAGCAGACGTCGTCCGGCGTCGTGGTGCTGAAGACGGGCTGGAACAGCTCCACCAGGTCGGCGCCCAGCGCCTTCTCCAGCGGCTCGCGGACGAGCCGGATCGAGCGGGACCAGTCCGCGTCGGGGCCGACCGTCCGGTCGTCCCGCACCTCGATGGACCGCTTGCCCGCGACGCCTCCGTCCGCGCCGCCCGAACCGCCCCCGCCGCCCCGGCCGCCCGAGCCGCCCCCGCCGCCCCGGCCGCCCGAACCGCCCCCGCCGAACAGGCCGGCGTACCGGTCCGGGTCGAGCCGCACGTGGACGGCCACCTCGTGGACGACGGCGTACCAGAGCACGTCCGGGGAGAGGCTGAGCGGCAGGTGCCCGGCGAACGCCAGGTGCGCCGCCCGCAACAGCAGGCTCCAGGTCGGCTCGGACTCCTCCGGCCGCAGGTGCGGCTCACCTTCCAGCAGCGTCGCCGCACTGCGGTGGTGGATGCGGAACTCGCCGCCCACCACCGCCGCCAGGAAGCCCTCGTTCCCGGCCTCCGCCGGCTCGCCGACGGAACGGTCCCGGGTGGTCTCCGCCAACGGCAACTCGATGATCATGCTGTGCGCTCCCCCCTGGCAGCCGCGCTCGCGGGCCGGGCCGTCAGTCCCGGACGCTCCAGCCGCTCGCCCGCAGCGCCGTCGTCAGCGGCTTCACCGCTGCCGGGGCCACCGAGAGCTGGACGAAGCCGACCTGCTGGCCGGTCGAGTGCTCGATGGCGACGTCCTCGATGTTGACGCCCGCCGCTCCGACCTCGCCGAACAGGCGCCCCAACTCGCCGGGCTGGTCGCCGAGGACGACGGCCACCGTCTCGTAGCGGGTCGGCGGCGCGCCATGCTTGCCGGGGATCCGGGCCTGGCCGGTGTTGCCGCGGCGCATCACGGCCGCGATCCCGGCCGCGCCGGCGGCCCGCTCGCCCTCCTCGGCGGCCTGCAGGGCCCGCAGGGCGGTGACGGTGTCGCCGAGGTCGGCGGCGACCTCCTCCAGGATGTCGGCGACCGCACCGGCGTTGGCGGAGAGGATGTCCACCCACATGCCGGGGTTGGAGGCCGCGATCCGGGTGACGTCCCGGACGCCCTGGCCGGAGAGCCTGATGGCCGTCTCGTCGGCGTTCTCCAGTCGGGCGGCGACCAGCGAGGAGACCAGCTGCGGGGCGTGCGAGACCAGGGCGACGGCCCGGTCGTGCGCGGCGGCGTCCATCACGATCGGCATCGCGCCGCAGAGGGCGACCAGCTCCAGGGCGGCGTTGAGCGTCTCGGTGTCGGTGTCGGGGGTGGGGGTGAGCACCCAGGGCCGGCCCTCGAACAGGTCGGCGCGAGCGGCCAGCGGGCCGGAGCGCTCGCGCCCGGCCATCGGGTGGCTGCCGATGTAGTGGACGGTGTCGCAGCCCAGCGCCGTCACCTCGGCGCGCGGCCCGGCCTTCACGCTGGCGACGTCCGTGTACCACCGGGCCAGGCCCCGCCGCTGGCAGTCGGCGAGCACCTTGCCGACCAGCGCGGGCGGGACGGCGATGATCGCCAGGTCCACCGGGCCATCGGCGGGTTCGGTGGTGCCGGCGCCGAGCGCGGCGGCGGTGCGCGCCGCGTCCGGATCGGCGTCCTCCAGGTGGACGGTCAGCCCGCGTCCGGTCAGGGCGAGCGCGGCGGACGTGCCGATGAGTCCGGTACCGACGACGACGGCAGTGCGCATGGCGGGTTGGCTCTCCTCACGGGGCTGGCCTGGGCGTGCTCGCCCCATCCTCTCGCATCCCCACCACCCCCGCGGCCACGGCCGGAACCACCCGGCCGCCCGTCCCCGTCCCCTCTCACGCGGAGCCACACGCACGGCGGGCCCGCGGACAAGCGGACGCCCGGACACGTGCGCACAACACAAGCACACGGGACCGCAGACCCGCAGGCCCGCAGGCCCGCAGGCATGCGGACACCGCGGACACCGCGGACACCGCGGACACAGGCGCGGGCGCACCGGCGAAATCCGGGGACGCCCACGCCCGGGCGAGGCAGACTGGCCGCGCAGGGGGCGGCAACGCGCACACCGGCGCGAGCGGAGCGAACGAAGGGGCAGGCCGGGTGAACGATCAGCACACAGCGGACGGCAGGGAACGACCCGACGGGCCGGCGGTACCGGCCCACCCCTCGGTGCTCGACTCCGTGGTGGTCTACGCCGCCGGCGCGGTCTGCCGGCGCCGGGCCCGGGTGGCGCTGCCCCCGGGCGGACGGCTCCGGCTGACCGGGCTGCCCCGGGTGCTCGACGGGCGGTCGCTGCGGGCCCGGGTGCTCGCCGGCCCGCCCGGCACCGCCGTCACCGAGGCCCGGCTCGAACCCGTCGCCGAAGTCCGCACGCCCGCCGAACTCCCCGAGTTGCGGCACCGGTTGGACGAGGCCCGGGAGCACGAGGCCGCCGTCCGCGAACGGCACCGGCTGGTCCTCGCCGCGATCACCGAGACGGCCCAGCTGCGGGCCGTACCGCCGCCGCGCCGACGCGACGAGCCACTGCGCCGCACACCCGCCGACGCCTGGCTGGAGCTGGCCGAGTTCGTCGACGAGCGGCTCGCCCGGCTCCACGCCCGGGCCGAGGAGCTGACCCGGGAGATCGAACTCGCCGCGCACGAGACCGAGGTGCTCATCGACCGGCTGGCGCGCTCCTCCACCGCCGAACCGGCGCAGCCCGTGGAGACCTCCGCGACCGTCCTGCTCACCCTCACCACGCCCGGCCCCGGCCCCGATCCCGACGCCGCCCGCGCAGACCTTGCCCCCGACCCCGTCCCCGCCCCCGCCCCCGAACTCGAACTCGAACTCGAACTCGAGTACGGCGTCCCGGCCGCCCGCTGGGTGCCCGCCTACCGCCTGTCGTACCGCCAAGGCTCGGACACCGGGCAGCTGGTCCTGCGCGCGTCCGTCGCCCAGCAGACCGGCGAGGACTGGACCGGCGTCCACCTCGCCCTCTCCACCGCCGACCTGGAGCGCCGCACCGACCTGCCCCGGCTGCGCTCGCTGCGGATCGGCCGCAGCCAGCCCGCCCCGCCTCCGTCCGGCTGGCGCGAGCCCCCGGTCGGCCTCGCGGACCTCTTCACGGGCTACGACGCGGTGGGCCCGCGCCCCGTCCCCCGCCCGGCCGCGGTCCCGTTCGCGGTGGCCTCCGCCGCGCCCCGCCCGGCCCCGCCGGTCGCCCCGGCCCCGCCCGGCCGGCTGCTCGGCGGTGCCGCCCGCCCCGCCGACGACACCCTGACCCCGGACTTCCTCGGCTACGGCGCGCCGCCCCCGCAGCCCGGCGGGCCCCTGCCGCCGCCCGCGGCCGCTCCGGCCCCCCAAGCCCCAGCCCCCCAAGCCGCGGCCGCCCCGGCCCCCGCCCGGCGGGCCCGCCGCCAGGGTGCCCCCGGCGGGTTCGGCGGAGGACGCCCCGGCGGCGCCCGTGCCTTCGCCGACACCGGAGCAGGGCCCGAGGGCGGGCCCGAGGCCCTCGCGGAGGCCTCGTTCGCTCCCCCGGCCCCCGACGCCGCGCTCCTCGACTACCCGGCCCTCGTCCTGGCCGGCCCCGACGCGCCCGCCGACCGCCGCGGCACCCTCCGTCCCACGTCCGACGGCGGGCCCTGGCGGGGCGACCGGAGCGGCCAGATCGCCGCCCGAACCCTGGCCGCCCTGCCGCTCCCCCGCCACGCCGTGCCGCCGCGCGACTCGGCCGGCTCCTTCGACCACCGCTTCGACGCCGCCGCCCCCGCCGACATCCCGTCCGACGGCACCTGGCACACCGTCACCGTCGGCGAGATCCCGCTCTCCGTCCGCTCCGAGTACGTCACCGTCCCGGCCGTCGAGGAGAAGGTGTACGGCACCCTGGTGCTCGCCAACCGGACCGCGCAGGCCGTCCTGGCCGGCCCGGTCGAGGTCACCGTCGACGGCGAGTTCCTGCTCACCGCCGCCCTGCCCACCCTCGCCCCCGGCGGGATGCGCCGGCTCGGCATCGGCGTCACCGAGAGCATCGAGGTCGCGCGCCGCACCGAGCTGCACGAGTCCACGGCGGGCATGCTGAACAACAGCACCGTGCTCGACCACCGGGTGCACGTGGAGCTGGCCAACCGGCTCGGCCACGCCGTCACCGTCGAGGTCCGCGAACGCGTACCGGTCACCACGGACGCCGACATCCGGATCGAGGAGCGGGCCGACTGGCACGCGCCCACCGTGCCGTCCCCGGAGTGCCCGCCGAGCAGCCGGCTCTGGCGGGTCGAACTGCCACCGGGCGGCCGGGCCGGACTCACCGGCGGCTACCAGATCAGAATCCCGGCCGGAAAGGCCATCGTCGGCGGAAACCGGAGGAACTGAACGATGAGCAGCGACACCATCCCCCTCCCGGTCACCGCCGTCACCTGCCTGGAGGACCGCAGCCAGGTCGAACGCACCGTCACCGTCGACCTCGTCGCCGGCGTCCAACGGCTGCGCCTCGGCCCGATCACCGCCCTCGCGGTCGACCGCACCCTGCGCGCCGAGACCTCCGACCCCGGCACCCGCGTCCTGGACGCCCGGATCGTGCGCGCCTGGACCCCGCGCGCCCCGCTGCCGCCCGGCCCGGACGACTCCGCGCTGCGCCACCGCGTCCACGAGCTGGACGAGCGCGCCCGGCGCGAGGACCAGCTGCACGACCGCCTGCAGGCGCGACTGGCGCTGCTCGCCCAGCTCTCCGCCGACCTGCTGCGCGAGGTCGGCGAGGGCGCCGGCGCCGGCGAGGTCGAACGGGTCCGCTGGGCCCGCGAACTGGACCGGGTGGACGCCGAGCGCGAGCGCTACGGCGAGGAGCTGCGGGCCGTCCGCTCCCGGCTGCGCGAACTGGACGAACAGCGCTCGCAGGCCCGGAACGCGCTCGACCAGGCCGAGGAGGAGCCGGCCGAGCTGGTCGCCCACCTCGACCTCACCGTCGAGGCGGCCGCTGCGGGCCCGGTCCGGCTGACCGTCGGCCACCTGGTGCCCTGCGCGCTCTGGCGGCCGTCCTACCGGGCCACCCTGGCCGGCGGCACGCTGCACCTGGAGTCCGAGGCGGTGGTCTGGCAGCGCACCGGCGAGGACTGGACCGGTGCCCGGCTCACCCTCTCCACCGCCCGCTCTGCCCTGGCCACCGCCCCGCCGGCGCTCACCGAGGACGTGCTGGTGCTGCGCGAGCGAAGCGCGGAGGAACGGCGCACGGTCGAGGTCGAACTGCGCGAGGAGGCGATCAGCGCGCTCGGCCCGTCCGAGGCCGTGCCGGGGGTGGACGACGGCGGCGAGGTCCGGGTGCTGCGCGCCCCCGCCCCGGCCACCGTGCCCTCGGACGGCCGGGCGCACCGGGTGCCGCTGGGCGCCTTCACGACACCGGCGAGCAGCGAGTACGCGTGCGCGCCGGAGCTGTCACCGCTGGTCACCCAGGTGGTCCGGTTCCGCAACGCGGCCGGGCACGCGCTGCTCGCCGGTCCGGTCGAGCTGATCCGCGGCAGCGGCTTCACCGGCCGCGGCGAGCTGTCCTTCACCGCGGCGGGCGCCGACGCCGAGCTCGCGTTCGGCAGCTCGGACGGGTACCGGGTGGTCCGCGAGACCGAGGAACGCCAGTCGACCGCCGGCCTCACCCAGCGCTCGGTCACCACTCGGACGGTCCGGCTGCACCTCTCCCGGTTCTCCGGCCCGGAGGAGCGGGACGAGCAGCTGGTCACCGTCCGCGAACGGGTGCCGGTCTCCGAGGTGTCGGCGGTGGAGGTGCGGCTGCGCAAGGAGGACTGCTCCCCGGCTCCGGACGCCTTCGACGCCGAGGGCATCGTCCGCTGGGACCTGCCGCTCGGCCCGGGCGCCCACCGGACGGTCACCCTCGTCTACGAGGTCTCCGCCTCCGCCAAGGTGGCCGGCCTGTGATCGCGGCCCCGTGACCCCGGGCCGGGGCGCCCGCCGAACCCCGCCGCCCCGCCGCCCTGCCGCCCGCCGTCGTGACGTCCGCTCAAGTCCAAGCCCGAGTTCGACCGGAAGCTCAGGTACAAAAAGAACATGATCCTGCACCTCGCCCCCCTCGACGACTGGCTGGCCGACCCCGGCCGGCCCTACGCCACCGCCTCGCTGCTCACCGACGGGTTCATCCACTGCTCGGCGGACGAACAGACGGCGCTCGCGGTGGCCAACGCCTTCTTCGCCGACGCCCCCGAGCCGCTGATGGTGCTGCTGATCGAGGAGTCGCTGGTGGAACCGATGGTCAAGTGGGAGGCCCCGCACGGCGCACCGCCGCCCGGAGCCACGCCCGGCGTGCTGTTCCCGCACATCTACGGCCGGCTGAACCGGTCCGCCGTGGTCGGCCTGGAGAAGGTCGAGCGCGGACCGGACGGCCGCTGGGCGAGCCTCACCCCCTGGAGCTGAGGCCGGCCCCTCCGGCCCGGAGTGCGCGCGGGCCCGAAGCGCACCGGCCCGGACCACAGGCCCGGAGCGCGCAGGCCCGGGCGCACGGGCCCGGACCACAGGCCCGGACCACAGGCCCGGAACTCAGGCCAGGAACTCAGGCCGGACGCCCGGGCTCACCGCACACGGGCCCGGAGCGCACCGGCTCAGAGCCAGCCCCGCTCCCGCGCCGCCATGCCCGCCTGGAACCGCGTGGTGGCGCCCAGCTCGCGCATCAGGCTCTGCAGCCGGCGCTGGGTCGTCCGGGCGCTCCAGCCGAGCGAGCGGGCGATCGACTCGTCGGTGAGGCCGGCCGCCAGCAGGCCCAGCAGCTTGCGGTGGTCGGCCTCCGGCTCCAGCACCCCCTCGGTCGCACCGATCGCCGCCTGGAGCTGGACGGCACGCTCCCACTCGGCCTCGAACAGCGTGTCCAGCGCCTGGAGCAGCGCGGACGGGTGGATCACGTAGGCGGCGTCGAGCACGCTGTCGCCGACGCTGATCGGGATGATCGCCATCCGGTCGTCCGACATGATCATCTTCATCGGCAGGACCGGCCGGACCCGCGCCTCCTCGCCGTCCGCGACGCCGACCAGGATGTTCTTCTCCAACCGGCCCGGCCAGGCCACCGCCTCCCGGTCGTAGATGGTCCGGAACCGCAGGCCCTCCTTCATCCGCCGGCTCTGCAACGGGATGTTGGCGACCGGGTCCTGGATGTAGGGCGGGCAGTCGAAGCCGCGGACCTGGTACTGGCTGGTCTCGGTGATGTGCTCCAGCCGCTGGGCGATCGCCTCGCCACCGGTCAGCACCTCGACCGAGTGCGCCGGGTCGGTGTAGCGCGAGGCCTCCCGGAACGCGTCCATCAGGCGGTGCATCTCGGCACGGGCGTGCCGCAGTTCGGACTCGCGGTGCCCGATCAGGGTGCCTATCGCGACATCGGGCGCGACCGGCAGGAACCGGTGCCGGTCCACCGGCGCCCGCGTCGCCATGCCGTGCTGCGCCAGCCGGTCCAGCGCGCGCATGCTCTGCTGGAGGGTCAGCCCGCAACAGGCCGCCAAGTCCTCCGCCGTGGACTGCGGATTGGCCACCAGCGCCGCGTAGACCTGTCCGTCCGGTACGGCCAGCCCCAGTGCGCTGAGTGGTGCATCGGACACGACGCCGCTCCCCGTCTCGCCTCTCGCCCACGCCGCGATGGCGCAGTCCCGCCACTCGGCGGGCCGTGGTCAGGTGGCAATCTTCGGCCACGGATCATGACGCTGACAAGGCGGTGACCAGGCGATGCGTCCCGGCTCACAGCAGAACCCGCCGAAAGGCGTGAGGGCCTCCCCGCCACTCGGCGGGGAGGCCCTCAGGGCACAACGGCGAACGCTCGAATATGCAGACCGGTCTACAGACGGCCGGCCAGCCGCTCGACAGAAACTATGCCGACCGGTCTACAGAGCGAGCCGAGCGAAATATGTCGACCGGTCTACAGACCCGACGAATATCCCAACCGGTCTACCGACCGACCGCGGCCATCTCGCGCCCGGAATATGCCGACCGGTCTACAGACCGACCTCGCGCATCAGCTGGCCGACCTCGGGGTTGGTGAGGCGGCGCAGCCAACCGGACTTCTGGTCACCCAGCGCGATCGGACCGAAGTGGGTGCGCACCAGCTTCTCGACCGGGAAGCCGGCCTCGGCCAGCATCCGGCGGACGATGTGCTTGCGGCCCTCGTGCAGGGTCACCTCGACCAGGTAGTTCTTGCCGACGTTGGAGACCACCTTGAAGCTGTCGGCGCGGGCGAAGCCGTCCTCCAGCTCGATGCCCTGCGCCAGCTGCTTGCCCAGGTCACGCGGGATCGGGCCCTGGATGGCGGCCAGGTAGGTCTTGGTCACGCCGTACCGCGGGTGGGTGAGGCGGTGGGCCAGCTCGCCGTGGTTGGTGAGCAGGATGATGCCCTCGGTCTCGGTGTCCAGGCGGCCGACGTGGAACAGCCGGGTCTCCCGGTTGGTCACGTAGTCGCCGAGGCACTGGCGCCCGTCCGGGTCCTCCATGGTGGAGACCACACCGGCCGGCTTGTTCAGCGCGAAGAACAGGTAGGACTGGGTGGCGACGGTCAGGCCGTCCACCTTGATCTCGTCCTTCTGCGGGTCGACCCGCTTGCCCTGCTCGGTCACCCGCTTGCCGTTGACCTCGACCCGGCCCTGGTCGATCAGCTCCTCGCAGGCCCGACGGCTGCCGATGCCGGCCCGCGCCAGCACCTTCTGCAGCCGCTCGCCCTCGGGCTCGCCGAAGGTCTTGGGCAGCTTGACGGCCGGCTTGTCGTGCCGGGCCAGCACCGCGTCCTCGATCCGGGCCTGCAGCTCGCGCGAGCGCTGCGGCTGGCGGCGCGGGTCGCCCGGGGCGCCCTGGCCCTCCCGGCGCGGGCGCGGGGCCGGGCCGGGCCGGCGCCCGGCGTAGCCGCCGCGCGCGGGGGTGGCGTTGGGGCCGCCGCCGTACTCGGGGCGGTCGTAGCGCCGCTCCTCGGGCCGCAGCGGGCGGTCCGGGTACCGGCGGTCGTCGCGCCGGTCGTCCCGGCGGTCGTACGAGCCCGAGCCGCCGCGCGAGCCCTGGCCGCCCCGCGAGGAGCCCGAGCCGCCGCCGTAGGACCCGCCGCGCGAGCCCTGGCCACCGCGCGACGAGCCGGAGCCGCCGCCGTACGAGCCACCACCGCGCGAGCCGCCGCGGCCCGAGCCGCCCCCGTAGGAGCCGCCGCCCCGGCCCCCGCCCTGTCCGCCGCGACCGCTGCCGCCGCCGCTGCTGTTCCTGCCGTTGCCACTGCTACGCATCAAAGTGTCCGTACGTCGTTTTCCGTCTGGGCTGTGCGGTCGTTTCGGCCGACCTCACCGCCCCCTACCGATCAGGCGCAGCCCGATCGGCCTCGCCACTGCCGTCCGCGGCCTGCGCGGCAGCGGCGGCGACCGCCTCCGCGATCATCGTGCCCTCCAGGGACTCCGCTTCCACGTCGTCGACCTCGGGCAGGAAGGGAGCGAGCTCCGGCAGCTCATCCAGGCCGCGGAGCCCCATCCGTTCCAGGAAGTAGTTCGTCGTCCGATACAGGATCGCACCTGTTTCGGGCTCGGATCCGGCCTCTTCCACCAGTCCTCGCTGTACCAGGGTACGCATCACGCCGTCACAGTTCACACCACGGACGGCCGAGACCCGGGATCTGGACACCGGCTGCCGGTAGGCGACGACCGCCAGGGTCTCCAACGCGGCCTGGGTCAGCCGGGCCTGCTGGCCGTCCAGGACGAACCGTTCGACGGCCGGCGCGCACTCCGCCCGGCTGTAGAACCGCCACCCGCCGGCCACCAGCCGCAGGTCGAAACCCCGGCCCTCGGCGGTGTAGGCCGCGGAGAGCTCGCGCAGCGCGGCGGCCACCTCGGCCCGGGGCCGCTCCAGCACGGCCGCCAGGTGGGCCTCGCCGGCCGGTTCGTCGACGACCATCAGGATCGCCTCCAGCTCGGCCTTCAGCCCGGGCGCGGCCTCAACCCCGGCCCCGGTCCCGGCGTCGGCCTCAGCCCCGCCCCCGGCGTCGGCCCCGGCGTCGGCCCCGGCGTCGGCCTCAACCCCGCGTCCAGCCTCAGCGTCGCCCCCGCGCGCGTCCTCCCGGGCCGGCGGCTCGACCGCGTCCGCGCCGGAGAGGGCCACCGCACCGGAAGTCGACGGAGCCGACTTCTGGTGCACGACCCCCACCGGCTCGCCCCCCACCGCCTCGGCCACCGCCGGCCCACCCACCACCGGCTCCACCGGCAACGACACGGGCGACGCCACCGACGCCCCCGACGGCACCGACACCACCGACGGCGCCTCGGGCAGCGACACGGGCGACGCCACCGACGGCCCACCCACCACCGCTTCCACCGGCTCCACCGGCAACGACACGGGCGACGCCACCGCCGGCACCCCGGGCAACGACACAGGCGACGCCACCGACGGAGCCCCCGCCTCCACCACCACCCCGGGCGCCGGCTCCAGCCACTCCTCGGCCCGCGGTTGCCCCGGCACGCCGAGCGGGCGCCGCACCGGCCGTCCTCCGGCCTCCGCACCAGACGTCATGCCCCTGCCTCCCTCTGCGCCCCGTCGCGCCGCTCGCCCGCCGCCCGGTCGAACTCGTCCGTCACCTCGACCGCGCCCCGGTCCGCCTCGGCGACCCACCGCACCAGCAGCTCGCCCAGTGCCTCCGGCTGCTCGAAGGCGAGCACCCGCTCCCGGTACAGCTCCAGCAGTGCCAGGAACCGCGCGACCACCACCAGCGTGTCCGGCGCGTCCGCGACCAGCCGCTGGAACGACGCCTCGCCCAGCTCGGTGAGCAGCCCGACCACCAGCCCGGCCTGCTCGCGGACGCTGACCGGCGGGGTGTGGATGTGGTCGACGTAGACCACCGGCTTCGGCTTGGGCGTCATCGCCTTCGCCGCCAGCTGCGCGAACCGTTCCGCGCCGACGCTGATCACGACCTCGGGCAGCAGCTGCGCGTGCTGCGGCTCCAGTCCGACCGTTCGCGGCCGCTGCAGCAGCTCGGCCGCCCAGCGCTCGCCGAACAGGGCGGCCGCCCGCTTGTACGCCCGGTACTGCAGCAGCCGGGCGAAGAGCAGGTCGCGGGCCTCCAGCAGGGCGAGGTCCTCCTCGTCCTCGACCTCGGCGGTGGGCAGCAGCCGGGCGGCCTTGAGGTCGAGGAGGGTCGCGGCGACGACCAGGAACTCGGTGGCGGCGTCGAGGTCCCAGTCCGGGCCCATCGCCCTGATGTAGGCCATGAACTCGTCGGTGACGGTGGCCAGCGCCACCTCCGTGACGTCCAGCCGGTGCTTGGCGATCAGGCTCAGCAGCAGGTCGAAGGGGCCTTCGAAGTTCTCCAGCCGCACCCGGAAGCCGCCCCGCGACCCGTCGGCGAGCTCAGGGGTCTCGGTGGTCCCGACGGTCCCGGCGGCGGCGACGGAGGGGTCGGGGCTGCTCGGCATGACGGTCCATCTTCACCCGGCCCCGTCGCGCGCCCCACCCCGGGGCCACCGACACGCCGCACGCGCACCACGCCCGGGCCGCAGGGGGCCACCCCGGGCCACCAGGGCCGACCGGCTGGCCCCGGCCCGGGGAATCCCTCGCCCGCCAACGCCCACCAACGCCCGCCAGCCCCCACCAATGCCGCCAGCCCCGCCAGCCCCCGCCAACGCGTGTCAACGCCCCTCAACGCCCGCCACGCCCCGGACGCCGCCCTGCGGCCGTCAACAGGGCCGGGAAGGCCGCACAAGACGGGACGCTGCTGCCACGAAAGAGCGGGAAAGCCCGCGGCGGACGGCCGCGAAAGCCCGCTGACGGCCGCGAAAGACCACTGACGGCCCCGAAAGCCCGCGGAAAGCCCTCAGCGGCCGCGCAGCCGCCGGACCAGGATGCTCGCCTCACCGCGCTGCTCCAGGTCGGCCAGCACCACCGCGATGGCCTCGCGGACGATCCGGCCGCGGTCCACGGCGAGCCCGTGCTCGCCGCGCAGCACCAGCCGGGTGTGTTCGAGGTCCATCAGTTCCTCGGCCGACACGTACACGGTGATCTTCTCGTCGTGCCGCTCCCGCCCGCTCGGGCGGCGCGGGGCCCGGCCGCGCGGACGGGGGCGTCCCGCGACGCCCGCCTGCTCCTCGGCGGCACCCGCGTGCTGGCGCGGCCCCGGTGCGGCGGCCCGGCCGCCCTGCACCGTCTTCCCGGCCTGCGCGGCACCCGCCGCGGCGGCCTGCCCGACGCCGACGCCAGGCCCCTGCCCGGCACCCGCTCCGGCACCCTGGCCACCGCCCGGCTGCGCCGGTCCCGGCACGGACGCGCCGCCCGGAGCTCCGCCCGGCAGACCGCCCGGCGTCCCGGCAGCCGCACCGCCGGAGGCAGTCGGCCCGGCGCCCAGCGACAACCGGCGCTCCCCGGCCGCACCCGTCCCGCCGGCCGCACCGGTCGCGCCGTCACCACCCTCGGCGCCCTCGGCACCCTCGGCGCCGGCTCCGTTGACGGTCCGCGCGGTCTCCGGTCTGGATGCCTCGGCGGCCGGACGCGGCGCGAGGGACGGCGACAGCGCCATCCCCCCGGTGGTCCGGAACAGCTCGTCGGCACCCGGGAGACTCACTCGGCGGGGCGGCACCGGTCGAGCACCTCCCTGGCGAGCTGGCGGTAGGCGGCCGCACCGACCGAGTTGGTCGCGTACGTGGTGATCGGCTCGCCGGCGACGGTGGTCTCCGGGAAGCGCACGGTCCGGCCGATGACGGTGTGGAAGACGTGGTCGCCGAACGCCTCGACGACACGGGCCAGCACCTCGCGGCTGTGCACGGTGCGCGAGTCGTACATGGTGGCCAGGATGCCGTCCAGGCGCAGCTCGGGGTTGAGCCGCTCGCAGACCTTCTCGATGGTCTCGGTGAGCAGCGCGACGCCGCGCAGCGCGAAGAACTCGCACTCCAGCGGGACGATGACGCTGTGAGCGGCCGTCAGGGCATTGACCGTCAGGAGGCCCAGCGAGGGCTGGCAGTCGATGATGACGTAGTCGTAGTCCGGCAGCAGCGGCTTCAGGGCGCGCGCCAGCGCGGACTCCCGGGCCACCTCGCTGACGAGCTGCACCTCGGCGGCGGAGAGGTCGATGTTGGACGGCAGCAGGTCCATGCCCGGCACGGCCGTCTTCAGCAGCACCTCATCGGCCGTCAGGCCCCGCTCCATGAGCAGGTTGTAGACGGTGACGTCGAGTTCCATCGGGTTGACGCCGAGGCCCACCGAGAGCGCGCCCTGCGGGTCGAAGTCGACGAGCAGCACGCGGCGGCCGTACTCGGCCAGCGCCGCGCCCAGGTTGATGGTCGACGTGGTCTTGCCGACGCCGCCCTTCTGGTTGCACATCGCGATGATCTGCGCGGGGCCGTGCTCGGCCACCGGCGCGGGGATCGGGAAGTACGGCAGCGGACGGCCGGTCGGGCCGACCCGCTCGCGGCGCTGACGCGCGGCGTCGGGGGCCAGCGTGGCGGCGTACTCCGGGTCCGGCTCGTACTCGGCGTCCGGGTCGTCATAGGCGCCGTAGGCGAACTCGCCGTAGGCCAGGCCGTGGGCCGGCAGATCGGCGTCGTAGTCGGTCACCGTGGTCACCTGTGCTGTGTTCTGGCGTGCTTCGAAAGTACGGAGTGCGACCGAGCCGACCTCGGCCGAGCCCACGGTGGCCTGCCGGGCCCCGGACTCCTCACTCGGCTGGCCGGCGGTGTGCTCCGCCAGTCCTGGCTGACCACCCCCGGGAGCAAATGTCGACTCATTCACAAGTCGTCTTACCTCCTTGGGCATCCAGGACTCTATGTCGATTCGTCAGCGTGGCAGCATGCCGACGGTTTGCGACTCTAGGCCGTTCAAGGCGTTCGCAGCAACACAATCCACGGTAGTGGGCCGGATGTGTCGACTATCGGGCAACCCTCTGTCAAGGGATGCGCGGGCCCTTGACCCTAACGTTTCTGCGGTCGGGTGACGCTACCCACAGAAATTGACGACAGAGCGACCCACCCACGCAACCGTCCGTTCACGGGCACGGCGAAGCCCCCGACCGAGGATCGGCCCCTCCCGCCCGCGGGCGGGTGAGGAGGGGGGGTCGGGGGCTTCGGGCCGTCCCACGACGGGGACGGCCCGGGACGCGGCGGGCCCGCGCCTGCGGAGGCGCGGGACCGCTGCGGCCGGTGAGTACCGGTGAGGACCGGGGTCAGGCGAGGACGCTCTCCAGGGAGACGGACTCCAGGCCGAAGGCCTCGGCGACGGCGCCGTAGGTGATCTGGCCCTCGTGCACGTTCAGGCCCTTGGCCAGCGCGGCGTCGCGGCGCAGCGCCTCCTTCCAACCACGGTTGGCCAGCTCGACGACGTACGGCAGCGTCGCGTTGGTCAGCGCGTAGGTGGAGGTGTTCGGGACGGCGCCCGGCATGTTGGCCACGCAGTAGAAGACCGAGTTGTGGACCTGGAAGGTCGGCTCGGCGTGCGTGGTCGGGTGCGAGTCCTCGAAGCAGCCGCCCTGGTCGATGGCGATGTCGACGAGCACGGAGCCCGGCTTCATGCGGGAGACCAGCTCGTTGGTGACGAGCTTCGGGGCCTTGGCGCCCGGGATCAGCACGGCGCCGATCACCAGGTCGGCCTCCAGGACGGCCTTCTCCAGCTCCAGGGAGTTGGAGGCGATGGCCTTGATCTTGGTGCCGAAGATCTTGTCGGCCTCGCGCAGCTTGTTGATGTCGCGGTCCAGCAGGGTCACGTCGTAGCCCATGCCGATGGCGATGGTGGCCGCGTGCCAGCCGGAGACGCCACCGCCGATGACGACGGCCTTGGCCGGGTGGGTGCCGGGCACGCCACCGGGCAGCACGCCGCGGCCGCCGGCCGGGCGCATCAGGTGGTACGAGCCGACCTGCGGGGCCAGCCGGCCCGCGACCTCGGACATCGGGGCGAGCAGCGGCAGGGCGCCGTTGGCGAGCTGCACGGTCTCGTACGCGATGGCGGTGGTGCCGGACGCGACCAGCGCGTCGGTGCCGGCGCGGTCGGCCGCCAGGTGCAGGTACGTGAAGAGGGTCTGGCCCTTGCGCAGACGGTGGTACTCCTCGGCGATGGGCTCCTTGACCTTCAGCAGCAGGTCGGCGGTGGCCCACACCTCGTCGGCGGTGGGGAGGATGGTGGCGCCGGCGGCCACGTACTCCTCGTTGGGGATCGAGGAGCCGAGACCGGCGTTGTCCTCGATGTAGACCTCGTGTCCGTTGCGGACCAGCTCATGCACGCCGGCGGGCGTGATGGCCACGCGGTACTCGTGGTTCTTGACCTCGCGGGGGATGCCGACCTTCACGGCTAAACACGTCCTCTTGCCATGGGGGTCCCTACCGGAGAAGACCGGCGGGCGACGCGCACGTGGGGAGACCTCCGGAGACACCGGGGCACGGATCGCTGCGCGACTGAGTTCGAGTGTAATGAAGCCCAGGCGGCGTGTCAGCCTTCCAAAGTGAATAAATCTGCCGGACACATTGGCAGGTTCGTAGGCTTCCCCACTGATCTTCCCGCCAAAGTCGTCTCAACCGGGCATCTCCGACAATACCTCTGAAGTGCCCGCTACCACCCGCCGTCGAGGCGTTCCCGCAGCTCCGCCAGGGCGGCCCCGA
This sequence comes from Kitasatospora sp. NPDC127111, assembly GCF_042677465.1. NCBI lineage: Bacteria > Bacillati > Actinomycetota > Actinomycetes > Kitasatosporales > Streptomycetaceae > Kitasatospora > Kitasatospora sp. NPDC127111. The sequence goes on along the minus strand of NZ_JBHXTG010000041.1, from coordinate 21,569 downwards.
CGGCCTGCTGCCCGCGCTCGTCCCCCAGCCGGCGCAGCACCGACAGGGAGGCCCGGTACTCCCGCTCGGCCTCCTCGAAGCGGCGCTGCGCGGTGTGCGCCTCCGCCACCCGGGCGAGCAGCCTGGCCTCGGCGGCCTGGTCGCCCATCGACTGCCGGACGCCGAGTGCCCGCCCGTACCAGTCGGCGGCGCGCACGGCGTCGCCGAGCGCCCGGTGACAGCCGGCCGCGCCCTCCAGCGCGCGGGCACAGAGCGCCTCGTCGTCGGCGGAGCGGGCGTGTTCGAGGGCCGCCCGGTAATGCCCGCCGGCCTGCTCCCAACGGCCGGCCGCGGCCTGCAGGTCACCCAGGTTGAGCAGCGCGGCGGCGGCCCGGCGGGGCTTGCCGTGCCGCTCGGCCACGGTCAGCACCAGTTCGTGCAGCTGGTAGAGGTCGGCCGGGGCGGCCGCGCCGGTCAGCGGCAGCGCGCGCAGCAGCGCGGTGACCAGGCGGCCCGCCGAACCGTCCAGGTCGCCCTGGCCGATCGCGTCGGCGACGGCGCCGAGCAGCACGTCCCGCTCGCCGAGCAGCCACTGCCGGGCCTGGGTCGCGGAGCGCAACCGCAGCGGGCCGGGCAGCGGGTCGGGACCGGGCCCGTCGGCCGGGTCCAGCAGGGCCCGGGCCGACTCGGTGAGCCGGACCAGCCGCTCCAGCAGCCGGGCCCGGGCCAGTTCGATCTCGGCGGGCCGGTCCTCGCGCTCGCGCAGCCGGACCAGCCTGGGGTAGAGCCGCCCGGGCACCCGGTAGCGCGGGGTGCCGTCGGCGGCGGGCGGCTCCTCGCCGAGCAGCTCCCGCTCGGCGAGCGCGGCCAGCGTCGCGGCGGCCTCCGGTGCCGGGCAGCCGACCAGCGCGGAGGCGGTGCGCAGGTCCGCCGTCTGGGCGGGGGCGAGGGTGAGCGCCCGCAGCATCCGGGCCTGAGCGGCCGGCAGCGTGTCGTAGAGAAGGGTGAAGGCGCCGATCAGCGGGTCGTTGTCCGGGACGGGGACGGGTTCGGCGGGCTCCGGCCCGGGCTTCACCCAGGCGGCCGGGTCGGTCGGCGGCACGTCCGGGGCCGACACGGGCGCGGGGGCCTGCTCGGCGGGCTTACCACCGTCGACCGCCGGCCGCCGGCCGTCCTTCCCGGCCTTCCCGGCCTTCCCGGCCACGCCGGCCACGCCGCGCTGCCCGTTCCGCCCGCCCGTCCCGTTCGTCCCGCTGTGCCCGCTCGTCCCGCTCGCTCCCCTCGTTCCGTTCTTCCCGTCCTTCCCGGCGGCCGCTGCCGGCTGCCCGGCGCCGGCCCCGCCCGGTGCCCCCGCCCCCTCCGGCCGCCCGTCCCCGCGCCCGTCCCCTCTATCCGGCTGCTTCCCGCCCGGCTGCTTCCCGCCCGGCTTCTTCGCCGCGGAGTCCCCGGCGGACCGGCCGTCCGCCTCGCGCACCGCCCTGGCCAGCTCCCGGGCCGCGTCCGTGACGGCCAGCTCCGGGTTGCTCCGCAGCCACCCGGCCATCAGCCGCAGCGCGGCCGGCCGGGAGGCGCAGGCCTCCGCGAGGTCGGCCCCGCCGACCGGGTCGCAGCCGATCCTGGTGCCGCCGACCAGGTCGCCGAGCAGTTCGCCCGCGGCCTGCCGGTCGAGCCCGCCGAGGATCACCGGGTCGATGTCCTCGATCCCGGTCAGCGGCCCGGCGGTGGTGGCCAGCACCAGGCAGCCGGGCTCGTCCGCGAGCAGCGGCCAGACCTGCCCGGCGTCGCGGACGTCGTCCAGCACCAGCAGGACGCGCCGCCCGGCGAGCGCCTCGCGCAACGCTACGCAGGCCGGCTCGTCCCGGCCGTCCTCGACGGCGCCGGGCAGCGGGACGCCGGCGCCGTCCGCACCGAGCTGCTCCAGCAGCCGGCGGGCGGCCCGGGCGGGCGGCACCCGGCCGCCGTCGGGGGCGGAGAGCCGGGCGAAGAGCACGCCGTCGGGGTAGTCGGCGGCGACGGTGACGGCGAACCGGGCCGCCAGCGTGGTCCGGCCGGAGCCCGGCCGGCCGGCCAGGACCAGCACCGGGCAGCGGCCCTCGGCCGGGCGTGCGGCGGCGGCGCGCAGCGCGGCCAGCTCGGCACGGCGGCCGACGAGCAGCGCGGGCCCGGCGGGCAGCCGGTCCAGTCCGGGAACGCCCTCGGCGGGTGCGCCGGAGCCCGCTTCCATCGTCGCCGTCTTCCTCGCCACCCGTGCCACTCCCGACGTCACCCAGCGCTCAGCGGAGGCGGCCCGCGGACGGGCGCCCTGTCTGCGAAGCGTAGTTCGACCGTCCGGCCCGCCCGACGTGACATCCGGTCGTACGAACCGGTAAATCACCCCCGCGGATCAACCCGCGCGGCACGACGCGGACGGTCAGGCCCCGAACGGCCTCGCGGGCCAGGGGGACTCGGCCGGGCGCAGCGCGTCCAGGCCGCCGGGGCAGGTGAGCGCCGCGTGCAGGGCGAGGGTGCCGGTGATCAGGGTGGGGTTGTGCAGCTCGCCGGCGTGGATCAGCCGGACCAGCTCGGCGACGGGCACCCGGGCGGTCTCGAGTTCCAGCTCCTCGCCGTGCGCCTCGTAGCGCTCGCCCTCGGCCTCGGCCAGGTCGGTGGCGAGGAAGAGCCGCAGCGCCTCGTCGGTGCCGCCGGGCGAGGTGTAGAAGTCGACCAGCACCCGCCAGGTCCCGGCCTTGCAGTGGGCTTCCTCGTACAGTTCCCGCTGCGCGGCGTGCAGCGGGTTCTCGCCGGGGACGTCGAGCAGCCCGGCCGGCAGCTCCCAGAGCCGCTGGCGCACGGGGTGGCGGTACTGGCGCAGGATCAACACCCGCTGCTGGTCGTCCAGGGCGAGGACGGAGACCGAGCCGGGGTGGGTCTGGTAGTCGCGGCGGGCCCAGCTGCCGTCGGGCATCCGGACCTCCTCGGAGCGCACCCCGGTGACCTTGCCCCGGAACGGCGTCTCGCTCCCGCGGACCTCCCACTCCTCGGCCACGTCGAAGATCCTGCGGTCGTCCATCGCTCTCCCCTTTTCGTCAGTACGACACAATCTAACGCCGAACGGCGGCCCCGCGGGAATCGCGGGGCCGCCGTCCGGTGACGGGTCGTCGACCACTTGCGCCGAGGCGGTCGCCTCGCTCCGAGTGCTCGGAGGCGGTCACCGTGCCGCTAGGCGGTCGCCCTACTGCTAGGCGGTCGCCGTCTTGATCTCGATGGCAGCCTTCACCAGGCCCGCGAACAGCGGGTGCGGGCGGGTCGGGCGGGACTTCAGCTCCGGGTGGGCCTGGGTGGCCACCAGGTAGGGGTGCACCTCGCGCGGGTACTCGACGTACTCGACCAGGTCGCCCTTCGGGGAGAGGCCGGAGAACTGCAGGCCGGTCTTCTCCAGGTCCGCGCGGTACGCGTTGTTGACCTCGTAGCGGTGGCGGTGGCGCTCCTCGACGTACTGCTCGCCGCCGTACACCTCGCGGACGATCGAGCCCTCGGCGAGCTTGGCGGGGTAGAGGCCCAGGCGCATGGTGCCGCCCAGGTCGCCCTTGCCGTCGACGATCGCCAGCTGCTCGGCCATGGTGGAGACGACCGGGTGCTTGGCGGCGGCGTCGAACTCGGTGGAGTTGGCCTCGGGCAGGCCGGCCAGGTTGCGGGCCGCCTCGATGACCACGCACTGCAGGCCCAGGCACAGGCCGAGCAGCGGGACCTTGTTCTCGCGGGCGTAGGTGATCGCGCCGACCTTGCCGTTGACGCCGCGGTCGCCGAAGCCGCCGGGGACGCAGATCGCGTCGACGTCGCCGAGCTGCTCCTGCGCGCCCTCGGGGGTCTCGCAGTCGTCCGAGGTGACCCACTTGATCTCGACCCGGGCGTTGTTGGCGAAGCCGCCGGCGCGCAGCGCCTCGGTCACCGACAGGTAGGCGTCCGGCAGGTCGATGTACTTGCCGACCAGCGCGACCTTGACGATGTGCTGCGGCTCGTGGACGCGGCGCAGCAGGTCGTCCCAGGTGGTCCAGTCGACGTCGCGGAACGGCAGGTCCAGCCGGCGCACGACGTACGCGTCCAGGCCCTCGCCGTGCAGCACCTTGGGGATGTCGTAGATCGACTTGGCGTCGATGGCCGCGACCACGGCCTCCTCGTCCACGTCGCACATCAGCGAGATCTTGCGCTTGATGGCCTGCGGGACCTCGCGGTCGGCGCGCAGCACGACGGCGTCCGGCTGGATGCCGATGTTGCGCAGCGCGGCCACGGAGTGCTGGGTGGGCTTGGTCTTCAGCTCGCCCGAGGGGCCGATGTACGGGAGCAGGGAGACGTGCACGAAGAAGACGTTGTCCCGGCCGACCTCGTGGCGGACCTGGCGGACGGCCTCCAGGAAGGGCAGCGACTCGATGTCGCCGACGGTGCCGCCGACCTCGGTGATCACCACGTCGACGTCCTCGGTCGCCATCCGGCGGATCCGGGACTTGATCTCGTTGGTGATGTGCGGGATGACCTGGACGGTGTCGCCCAGGTACTCGCCGCGGCGCTCCTTGGCGATGACGGTCGAGTACACCTGGCCGGTGGTGACGTTCGCCGAGCCGTGCAGGTTGGTGTCGAGGAACCGCTCGTAGTGGCCGATGTCCAGGTCGGTCTCGGCGCCGTCGTCCGTGACGAAGACCTCACCGTGCTGGAACGGGTTCATCGTGCCCGGGTCCACGTTGAGGTACGGGTCGAGCTTCTGCATCGTCACGCGCAGGCCGCGGGCCTTGAGCAGCGCACCGAGGCTGGAGGCGGTGAGGCCCTTGCCGAGCGAAGAGGCGACACCCCCGGTGACGAAGAGGTGCTTGGTCGTCACGGCGCGGCCGTTCGATGCCTTGCCGGAATGGGGCTGTGCCAAGAGGGGGCTCCCGTGGGTCGCGTGTCGAAGGTGACGTGGGCGGGAGGCTCGCGGCTCGCCTGCCGACGGGAGCGCCGTGCGGGGCACGCGCTCGGAGGGTCGTCGGTTCGGCTGGTCCGGGGCGTTTGATCCCACCGGTCCACGGGATACCAGGGTATCAGTGACCCGGCCGGGGCGCTTTCCGGGCCGCTCGCGGGGGCGCGGCACCACACACCCGGCGCACTCCCCGGCGCGACACAGGCGCACCATCCGGCGCACGCGTCACACCGGTCGTACCACCGGCCCGGTCGGGCCACTCGGCGGCCACTCGTCCGGGCCATGACCAGCCCTCCGCTCGGACCACCCGGAACTGATCCTTCCGGGCCATCCTGCCCGGTACTCCCGCGATGCACGGCATTTCCCCCGAATTGTGGCGCCACGCAGGGCGGCGCCCGCGTGCTTCGCCCCTTTCGTCCGTCGTAAGCTGCACGGACGCATCGCCGACAGCACGAGCACGCGGAGGGCGTGGGAGGGTCAGGACACTCCCTGTCCCCGATGCGCGACCGGACCTCCCCGTAATCCCGCTCCTCCCCACCCCTCCAGGGGCTCCACCGAGCCTCGCGCGGACACTCCGGCAAGGCCCGCCACCACCCCCGGCAGGCCGGACGTCCCGGGGGTGGCCCCGGCCCCGCAGACCCCGCTGGCTCTCCCCGGATCGCCGATGCGTCGTGACCACATTGCGAACTGGAGATCCACGTGGCCGGCCGTATCGAGGACTACGCACTCATCGGGGACATGCAGACCGCCGCCCTGGTCAGCAGGGACGGGGCGGTCGATTGGCTGTGCCTGCCCCGCTTCGACTCGCCGGCCGTCTTCGCCGGGCTGCTCGGCACCGATGAACACGGCTTCTGGCGGATCGGCCCGGCCGAAGTGGTCGCCACCGACCTTCCGGCCCCCGCCACCGCCCCGGCCCCGGCCGCCGTCCGCGCGCGCATCGCCGACACCGGCGACCTCCGCATCCCGCCGCCCACCGCCGCCGCGCCGGCCGTTCCCGCCGACCGGCGCCGCTACCGGGGCGACTCGCTGATCCTGGAGCAGGAGTGGGACGCCCGGGGCGGCAGCGTCCGGGTGATCGACTTCATGCCCCCGCGCCCGCTGGCCGGCCGGGACGCCGTCCCCCAGATGATCCGGATCGTCGAGGGCCTCACGGGCACCGTCCGGATGCGCTCCGCGGTGCGGATGCGGTTCAGCTACGGCCGGGTGGTGCCCTGGGTGCACCGGGTCGAGCAGGCCGACGGCGGCCACCGCACCGTCGCCGTGGCCGGCCCCGACTCCGTCTGGCTGGACGGCGAGGCCGAGACCTACGGACGCAACCTCACCACCTACGCCGACTTCACCGTCGCCGCCGGCGAGCGGATCGCCTTCGCCCTCACCTGGCAGGCCTCCCACCTGGAGGCACCGGCCGTCCCCGACGCCGAGGAGATGCTCGCCGCCACCGCCGACTTCTGGCACGAGTGGGCCGGTCAGTGCACCTACCAGGGCCCGTACCGGGAGGCGGTGATCCGCTCCCTGATCACGCTCAAGGGCCTCACCTACGCCCCCACCGGCGGCATCGTCGCCGCCCCGACCACCTCCCTGCCCGAGGACATCGGCGGCGAACGCAACTGGGACTACCGCTACACGTGGCTGCGCGACGCCGCGATCACCCTCTCCTCGCTACTGCGCACCGGCTACCGCGACGAGGCCCGCGCCTGGCGCGAGTGGCTGCTGCGCGCGGTCGCCGGCGACCCGGAGAACCTGCAGATCATGTACGGCATCGCCGGCGAGCGCGAACTCACCGAGTCCTCGCTGGACTGGCTGCCCGGCTACGAGGGCTCCCTGCCCGTCCGGGTCGGCAACGGCGCCGCCGGCCAGCTCCAGCTGGACGTCTACGGCGAGGTCGTCGAGGCGCTGCACCTGGCCCACATGACCGGCCTGGTCCGCAACGACCACGCCCACCACCTCCAGCTGCGCCTGATCGAGTACCTGGAGGACCACTGGCAGGAGCCGGACGAGGGCATCTGGGAGGTCCGCGGCCCGCGCCGGCACTTCGTCCACTCCAAGGTGATGGCCTGGGTCGCCGTCGACCGCACCATCAAGCTGCTGGAGCAGACCCCCGAGGACGCCCCCTCCGACGGCCACCTGGACCGCTGGCGCGAGCTGCGCGAGACGATCCACCGGGACGTCTGCGAGAAGGGCTACGACCCGGAGCGCAACACGTTCACCCAGTACTACGGCGGCCGGGAGCTGGACGCCTCGCTGCTGCTGATCCCCCAGGTCGGCTTCCTGCCGCCGGACGACAAGCGCGTCATCGGCACCATCGAGGCGATCCAGCGCGAACTGTCCACCGAGGACGGCTTCGTGCTGCGCTACCCGACCCACGACGAGAGCGGCAACAACGTCGACGGGCTCTCCGGCCACGAGGGCGCCTTCCTGGCCTGCTCGTTCTGGCTGGCCGACGACCTGGCCATGATCGGCCGGGTCCAGGAGGCCCGCGAGCTGTTCGACAGGCTGCTGTCGCTGCGCAACGACCTGGGGCTGCTCGCCGAGGAGTGGGACCCGCGGGCCAAGCGCCAGGTCGGCAACTTCCCGCAGGCCTTCAGCCACGTCCCGCTGATCGACACCGCGCTGCGGTTGACCGCCTGCGGCGGCGCCTACCTCTCCGCCCAGCCGGACGGCCCGGCCGCCGACCGGGCCGAGCAGGCCACCGTCTGAGGCCTCACGGCGTGCGCTGCACCAGCTCGTCGTAGGTGCTGAGCACCTGGGCGACGGTGGCGGCCTCGTCCGGCCAGGTCTCGGCCTGCTGCCGGCCGGCCGCCACCAGGCGCTCCCGGCGGTCCGGGTCGGCCAGCAGCTCGCGGACCGCCCGGCCGATCGCCGCCGCGTCGCCGGGCGGGACCAGTACGGCCGCGTCGCCGACCAGCTCGGGGATCCCGCCGACGGCGGTGGCGACCACCGGCACGCCGGCCCGCATCGCCTCCTGGACCACCAGCGAACGGGCCTCCCAGCGGCTGGACAGCACCACCACGTCGGCGGCGGCCAGCAGGTCCGGGACGTCGGTGCGGTAGCCGAGCAGGCGCACCGGCAGCTTCTCGGCGGCCACCCGCTCGCGCAGCGCGGCCGCCTCGGGGCCGTCGCCGGCCAGCAGCAGCAGCGGCTCCGGGTCCAGCGCGGCCAGCTCGCGGGAGGCGTCCAGCAGCAGCCCGAAGGCCTTCTGCGGGACGAGCCGGCCGACCGCCAGCACCAGCGGGCGGTCCGGGCCGTCGCCGAGCAGCGCGGCCCGGGCCTCGGCCCGGTCCAGCCGGCCCTCCGGCATCGGCGGGGCGGCGACCGGCCCGAGCCGGGCATCGGTGGCGCCCAGCTCGCGGGCCCGGGCCACCAGGTCGGAGGAGGCCCCGAGCACCAGGTCGGCGGCCCGCGCCACCCGGCGCTCCATCAGCCGCTGGAGGCGGCGTTCCATGCCGGTGGCCAGCAGCGCGTGGTGCGAGGTGACCACCAGCGGGGTCTCCGGGCGCAGGCCCGGGAAGCGGCCGGCGGTGCGCAGCGCCAGGTCGGAGAGCAGGCCGGCGCGCAGGCCGTGGGCGTGCACCACGTCCGCGCCGGTGAAGGCGCGGCGCAGCTCGCCGATCGCGGTGGCATCGCTGCGGGCGCCCGCGGTGGGGGTGATGTCGACCAGGTGGAACCTGGCGCCGCTACGGGAGAAGCCGAACAGGGCGTCCGTACCGGCGGGCGCACAGACCGTCACGGTGACCCCGTGCGCGACCAGGCCCTGCGCCAGGGAGCGCACGTGCGCACCGATGCCGCCGGTACTGGCGGCCAGGACGAGCACCACGTGCAGCTGACCCGGTTCAGGGGCGGCCGCGGTGGCCCGGGCGGCGGAATGGTCCACGTCGTCTCGCATCCGACTCGATCAGGTTCGCGCGCCGCGGTGCGAGGGTTGCCCGCCAGCGACGCTCGGGACTGGAAAGCCAGTGTCCAGCCGCCACCATGCCAGGTCGGCGGCCCTCTTGGACAGTCGGCGCCACCCGGGGCGCGTCGCCGTCCGGCGCGGCGGCCCGCCGCGCCGGACGTGCGGCGGCCCGCCGGCGGCTACCGGTGGCGCGGGGCGCGGGCGGCGGCGAGCAGCTCCTCGGCGTGCGCGCGGCCCAGCTCGGAGTCCTCCAGGCCGGCCAGCATCCGGGAGAGTTCGCGCACCCGTTCCTCGTCGCTCAGCACCTTGACGCCGCTGCGGGTCACGGTGCCGTCGTTGGTCTTCTCCACCACCAGGTGCCGGTCGGCGAAGGCGGCCACCTGCGGGAGGTGGGTGACGACCACGACCTGGGCGGTCTCGGCCAGTTTGGCGAGGCGGCGGCCGATCTCGACCGCGGCCTTGCCGCCGACGCCGGCGTCCACCTCGTCGAACAGGTAGGTGGGGACGGGATCGGCGCCGGCGAAGACCACCTCGACGGCGAGCATGACCCGGGACAGCTCACCGCCGGAGGCGCCCTTGGCGATCGGCCGGGGCTGGGCGCCCGGGTGCGGGGCGAGCAGCACCTCGACCTCGTCCACGCCGTGCGGGCCGTAGGCGACGGTGCGGCCCTCGATCTCGATGCCGGACAGGTCGTCGACCTGGCTGATCGAGAAGGTGACCCGGGCGTGCGGCATGGCGAGTTCGGCCAGCTCGGCGGAGACGGCCTCGGCGAAGCGGCCGGCGGCGGCCTGCCGGGCGGCCGAGACCTCGGCCGCGAGCTCGGCCAGCTCGGCGCGCAGCGCGGTCTCCTGGGCGCCCAGTTCGTCGATCCGGTCGTCGTCGCCGTCGAGTTCGGCGAGCCGGGCGGAGCCGCTCTCGGCCCAGGCCAGCACCTCGGCCAGCGAGTTCTCCGGGCCGCCGTACTTGCGCAGCAGCTGGGCCAGGACGGCCCGGCGGTCCTCGACGGCGGCCAGCCGTACGGGGTCGGCGTCCAGGTCGTCGGCGTAGCCGGCCAGGTCGCCGGCCACGTCGGCGAGCAGGTAGCCGACCTCGTTCAGCCGGTCGGCGAGGGCGGCGAGCCGCTCGTCGTGGTGGCGGACGGCGTCCAGCGCGCGGCGGGCCTGGGCGAGCAGGGTGCCCGCGTCCAGGGCCTCCGGGTCGGCCGGGTCGCCGGCCAGCGCGGCGTGGGCGAGGGTGGCGGCGGAGGAGAGCGCGTCGGCGTGGCCGAGCCGCTCGGCCTCGGCGCCCAGCTCGACGTCCTCACCGGCCACCGGCTCGGCGGCGGCGACCTCGTCCAGCCCGAAGCGGAGCAGGTCGGCCTCCTGGGCGCGCTCGCGGGCCCGGGTGGTGAGCTCCTCCAGGGTGGCGGAGACCTCGCGCAGCCGGCGGTAGACCTCGCGGTAGCGGGCCAGCGGCTCGGCCACCGCCTCGCCCGCGTAGCGGTCCAGGGCGCCGCGCTGGCGGGCCGGGCGGAGCAACCGCTGCTGGTCGGTCTGGCCGTGCACGGCGATCAGGTCCTCGCCGAGCTCGGCGAGCAGCCCGACCGGCACGGCCCGGCCGCCGACGTGGGCCCGGGAGCGGCCTTCGGCGGAGACCGTCCGGCTGATCAGCAACGCGCCGTCGTCCAGTTCGGCGCCGGCCTCGACGGCGCGGGCGGCCACCGGGGAGCCGGCGGGCAGTTCGAGGCGGCCCTCGACGACCGCGCGCCCGGTGCCGTTGCGCACCAGGCCCGGGTCGGCGCGGCCGCCGAGCAGCAGCCCGAGGCTGGTCACCACCATGGTCTTGCCTGCGCCGGTCTCACCGGTCACGGCGGTGAAGCCGGGGGCCAGTTCGACCACCGCGTCGTCGATGACCCCAAGATCCCGTATCCGCATCTCGTCCAACACGGAGACGACCTTACGAGGTTCCACCCCCGGCGCGCGACGAGTGACAACCTCACGCCCGCAAGTTCATCCCTTCCGGGAGGTTCGCGCCGCGGCGGGCACGGTGCACCAGCGCAGGAAGAACTGCGCGAGCGGGCCGATGGCCAGCGCGTACGCGACGGTGCCGACGCCGACGGTGCCGCCGAGCAGGAATCCGACGGCCAGCACCGTCAATTCGATGCCGGTGCGGATCAGCCGCAGCGAGCGGCCGGTACGCCGGTGCAGGCCGGTCATCAGACCGTCGCGCGGGCCCGGGCCGAACCGGGCGCCGATGTAGAGGCCGGTGGCCAGGCCGTTCAGCACGACGGCGGCGGCCATCAGCGCGATCCGGGCCGCCAGCGCGCCGGGGGCGCCGACCACCCGCAGGGTGAGGTCCATCGCCGCGCCGATCATCAGCACGTTGGCGACGGTGCCGAGGCCGGGGCGCTGGCGCAGCGGGATCCAGAGCAGCAGGACGAGGGCGCCGCAGATGGTGACCCAGGCGCCGACGGAGAGGCCGGCGGTGCGCTGGAGGCCCTGGTGGAACACGTCCCACGGGTCGAGGCCGAGCCCGGAGCGCAGCATCAGCCCCATGCTCGCCCCGTACAGGGCGAGGCCGACGGCGAGCTGCGGGATCCTGCGGCCCAGCCGGTCGCTGTCGCCGAGCAGCCGGGCGGCGAGCGGGCGGCGCCCCGCCGCGCCGCCCGCCGCGAGGACCGGCGTCGGGGCGGCGTCGGGCGCGGGCGTCGGTGCGGGCGCGGGTGTGGGGGCGGGCGTGGGGGCGGGCGTGGTCGTAGTGGCCATCGGGTCTCCGTAAGGCGTTGCTGCATCCCGGAGTGGTACTCCGGCGGTGGCGGACTCGACGGCCGCCCTGCCATGATGTCCAGGCCAATAGGGCCCCCGACAGGGCCAATCACGAGCAAGTGGACTGATCAGCCATGGCCGACTGGCACAGCACCGTCACCGCCGCCGCGCTCGCCCGACTCCTCAGCAGCGCCCGGCTGCCCGAACCGGCCGGCACCCGCCGGCCCGCCTACCGGACCCTGGCCGGACAGATCCGCCTGCTGGTCACCGAAGGCCGCCTGCCGGTCGGCGCCCGCCTGCCCGCCGAACGCGAACTGGCCCTCGCCCTCCGGCTCAGCCGCACCACCGTGGCCACCGCGTACGAGGCCCTGCGCGGCGACGGCTACCTGCACAGCCGGCGCGGCTCCGGCAGCTGGACCGCCCTGCCCGAGGGCGCCCCGCCGCCCGGCGACGCGCTCCATCCACTGCCCCCGGACGAACAGGGCCGCACCCTGGACCTCGGCGTCGCCGCCCTGCCCGCCCCGCAGCCGTTCCTCGGCGCGGCCGCCGCCCGCGCCGTCGAGCAGCTGCCCGCGTACGCCGCCGGGCACGGCCACTACCCCACCGGCGTCCCCGTGCTGCGCGAGGCGGTGGCCCGCCGCTACACCCGGCGCGGTCTGCCGACCACACCCGACCAGATCCTCGTCACCATCGGCGCGATGGGCGGCCTGCACCTGGTGCAGCGGGCGCTGATCGGCCGCGGCGACCGGGTCGCGGTCGAGGCGCCCAGCTACGCCCACACCCTCCAGGCGCTGCGCCGCGGCGACGCACGGCTGGTCCCCGTCCCGTACGCCTGGCCGGGCGGCCCGGACCGGCGGCCGGAGTGGGACCTCGCCGAGTGGCGCCGCGTCCTGCACGGCGCCGCGCCCCGCGCCGCCTACGTGATCCCGGACTTCCACAACCCGACCGGCGCCCTGGTCGACGAGGAGCAGCGCCGCCAGCTGCTGGCCGCCGCCCGCGCCGCCGGCACCGTGGTCCTGGTCGACGAGACCACCGCCGAACTCGGCTGGGGCCTCCCGGACGACACCGCGCTGCCCCGGCCGATGGCCGCCCTGGACCGCGCCGCCCAGGTCGTCACGGTCGGCTCGGCCGGCAAGCTGCTCTGGGGCGGCCTGCGGATCGGCTGGGTCCGGGCCGCACCGGCCCTCGTCCGCCGGCTGGCCGGCGAGCGGGTGTACAGCGACGTCGGCGCCCCGGTGCTGGACCAGCTGATCGCCGCCGAACTGCTCGGCGAGCCGCTGGAGGCCGTCCGCGCCCACCAACTGGACCGGCTGCGGACCACCGCCGACGCCTACACCGACGCGCTGCGCACCCGCCTGCCGCACTGGCGGTACGCCGCCCCGCCGGGCGGGCTCGCGCTCTGGGCCTCCACCGGCGACGTCTCCGGCACGGCGATCGCGCTGGCCGGCGAGCAGGACGGCGTGCGGATCGCGGCGGGCAACCGCTTCGGCTCGGACGGCGCCTTCGAGCACCACGTCCGGCTGCCGCTCACCCTGCCCGCCGCGGCCGTCCCCGCCGCCGTCGAACGCCTCGCGGCCCTCGCCACCCGCGCGGCCGCCGGCGGCCGCTGGAACGACACCGGCGACGAGAGCCAGCCACTGGCCGTCTGACGCTCCGTCAACCCTCCGTGGCGGCAGGGCGGATCAGTGCGCCCCCGCCCGGCCGCGCCAACCCGTCACCGGCAGCGCGAACTTGGCCACCAGCCGGTCGGTGAACGGCGCCCGGTGCAGCCGCGCCAGCCGTACCGGCGTCTGCCCCCGCCGCACCTCCACCCGTGCCCCGGCGGGCAGTTCGACCGAACGGCGGCCGTCGCACCAGAGCACCCCGTGCGGGGTCTTCGGCTGCACCTCCACCGCCAGCACCGAGTTCGGCGAGGTCACCAGCGGCCGGGCGAACAGCGCGTGCGCGCTGATCGGCACCATCAGCAGCGCCTCCACCTCGGGCCAGACCACCGGCCCGCCACCGGAGAACGCGTACGCCGTCGAACCGGTCGGCGTCGCGCAGACCACCCCGTCGCAGCCGAAGTTGGAGACCGGGCGGCCGTCCACCTCGGTCACCACCTCCAGCATCCGCTCCCGGGACGCCTTCTCGATCGACGCCTCGTTCAACGCCCAGTCGTGGTGGAGCACATCGCCGTTGGTCCGGACGATCACGTCGAGGGTCATCCGCTCCTCGACCTCGTAGTCGGCGTCCACCACCCGCTCGACCACGACGGCGAGGTCGTCCCGCTCGGCCTCGGCCAGGAAGCCGACCCGGCCCAGGTTGATGCCGAGCATCGGCAGCCCGTGCTCGCGCGCCAGCTCCGCACCGCGCAGCAGCGTGCCGTCCCCGCCGGCGACCAGGATCAGCTCGCAGCCGTCGGCCGCCCCCGGGCCCCCGGCCACCCGCTCGACCCCGTCCGGCAGATCCAGGTCCACCGCCTCGGCAGCCAGCAGCCGGATCCTGATCCCCGCCTTCAGCAGGCCGTGCACCAGTCCCTCGACACTGCGCAGCGCCGCCTCCCGGCCGGTGTGCGCGATCAGGAAGACCGTACGTTCATCATTCATGCCCGCTGCCCTCTCCCTACGCCTGCCGGGTCGCCCTCGGCCCGGTGCGGCCGCGTCACTCAGCATGACGGACCGGACGCCCGCAGAGCACCCTATCGGGGGCCCTCCGCGACGGCCCGGTCCGCCTCCGCCGGGTTCAACTGCGGGGCGTCCCGGCGCAGCCAGAGGAAGTACTCGACGTTCCCCGACGGCCCCGGCAGCGGACTCGCGGTGACCGCGCGCACGCCCAGCCCGAGCTCCCACGCCTGACCGGCCACCTGGCGCACCATCTCGGCACGCAGCTGCGGGCTGCGCACCACCCCTCCGCTGCCCAGCCGTTCCTTGCCGATCTCGAACTGCGGCTTCACCATCAGCACCAGGTCGGCGTCCTCGGCCGCGCAGCCGGCCAGCGCGGGCAGCACCAGGCCGAGCGAGATGAACGAGAGGTCGCCGACCACCAGGTCGACCGGCGTCCCGCCGATCAGGTCGAGGGTCAGCTCGCGCACGTTGGTGCGGTCCATCACCGTCACCCGCTCGTCGCTCTGCAGCGACCAGGCCAGCTGCCCGTAGCCGACGTCCACCGCCAGCACGTGCGCGGCCCCGGCGCGCAGCAGCACGTCGGTGAAGCCGCCGGTCGACGCGCCCGCGTCCAGCGCCCGGCGGCCCTCGACCACCAGGCCCTGCGGCACGAACGCGGCGAAGGCGCCGGCCAGCTTGTGGCCGCCGCGCGAGACGTAGTCGGGGTCGTTCTCGTCCTTGGCCACCACGACCGCCGCCGAGGTCTCCACCTGGGTGGCCGGCTTGGTCGCGGTGGTGCCGCCGACCGTCACCCGGCCGGCCGCGATCAGCTCGGACGCGTGCTCCCGCGACCGGGCCAGCTTGCGGCGGACCAGCTCCGCGTCGAGACGGCGTCGTGCCACTGCCACTGGTGTTTCAGCTCCTACAGGTGGTTCCGCGGGTCATTCCCGGTCGAGCGCGGCCAGGGTGTCCGTGAGCCGCTGGTGAACATCTTCGTACACGGCGACGTGCGCCTCGGTCGGCACCCCGTCCAGCGCCTCCAGCCGGGCCAGCCCGGCGTCGACGGCGGGGTGGCCGGTCGGGGCCAGTTCGACGCCCAGCGGCAGCGGCTCGGCGCCGTCCGGACCGGCGGCGACGGGGCGGGGGGTGGCGGCCGCGTCCGGGCCGGCCGTCGGGTCAGGCATCGGGCTGTGCCGGCTTCCTCGCGCTGCTGTTCTTCCGGGTGGCGGTCTTCTTCGCCGGGCTCTTGCTGGCGGCGGCCGTCCCGCCGGCGGCCTCGTCGGCGGCGGCCGTCCCGGTCCCCGTGTCCTTCGCCGCGGTCGTCTTCGCCGTCTTCTTCGCGGCCGTCTTCTTCGCGGCCGTCGTCTTCGCGGCCGTCGTCTTCTTCTCGGTCGCCTTCTTGGCCGCCGTCGTCTTCTTCGCGGCCGTCGCCTTCTTCGCCGCCGTCGTCTTCTTCTCGGCCGCCTTCTTGGCCGGCGTCGCCTTCTTGGCCGCCGTCTTCGCCGTGGCGGCTCCGGGAGCGGCGGTCCGCTCCGCCGGCGCCTTGTCCGCCGAGTTCACCGACGGCACCGGCGGCACCGACTTCACCGGCGGCACCGGCGGGTCGACCTCCACCGGCTCGTCGACCTCCACCCGCTCGGCCACTATCGGCTCGTCGGCCGCCCGGCCCGCCGTCGCCGCCGGCCCGTCCTCGCGCTCCCAGCCCTGCCCGAACAGCGCGTCCGCCCGCGGCGCCGGCCCGGGTTCGCCGGCCCCCGGCTCCGCCGCCGGAACGACGCCCTCCTCCTCGACCTCGCGCAGCTTGCTCTCCAGGTAGGCGAGTACCACGCCCACCTTGGTCACCTGGTCGCCGATCTTCTCGAAGGCCTTCTCCACCTCGCCGCGCGCCACCCCGACCGCCAGGTCCACCCCGGCCCGCCCGGCCGTCACCGCCTCCTCGGCCAGCGTCTGCAGCGACTCGGCCGACGGAGGGAACTGTCCGCCCAGGCGGCGCTCGACCTCGGCGACGTCGACCCCGGTCTTCTCCAGCAGCCCGGCAGCGGTGCCGACCACCCGCTTGCCGACCTCCTCCACGAGCTCGGCGGCGACCTTTACCACTCCCCGCACCGTCTTCGGCAGCATCCGGGTGCCTCCTTAGCGCCTGCGCGCATCGCTCCGTCGCCATCGGTGCCCGGACCGTTCCGGGCACCCCACTGACGACGCTACCGCCAAAACCGTCCTGGGGTACCGTGGCCCCGCAGTCACCGCCGTCACCCAGTCACGGCACGTCGTCGCACAGGGAGTGGACCAGCCGCCATGGCCAACGCCGAGGAGTGCCGCACGGCACTGGAACAGCTCAGCCGGAACCTGGCGAAGTCCACCGGCAAGGTCCGCAAGGCGGCCGCCCTCGACCGCTCGCTCACCTGCCGGATCACCGACCTCGACCTGACCTTCTCCGGCCGGCTCCGCGACGGCCGGATCGAGGACGTCACCGAGGTCCCCGGGGCCCCCGCCGAGAAGGCCGAGATCCGGCTCACCATGACCAGCGACGACCTGGTCGCCCTGGTCGACGGCCGGCTCAACTTCGCCGTCGCCTGGGCCGGCGGCCGGGTCAAGCTGGAGGCGGGCTTCCGCGACCTGCTGCGGCTGCGCACCCTGCTCTGACCCGGCCCCGCGGTCTGCCCGCGGTCCGCCCGGCGCTGCGGTCTGCCCCGGTCCTGCGGTCCCGGGGTCCTGCACCCACGGGCCACCCCGGCCCGCCGCGGCCCTCCCGCCCCGGCCCTCCCGGCGCGGTGGCTCAGTAGCCCAGTTCGGCCAGCGCCTTCCGCCCGTCCACGGGCACCCCGTCGGCGTCCAGCGCCGTCCACGCCGCCGCGCACAGCGCACGCAGCCCGTCCCAGCGGTCCCCACCGGCGGCCGTGAACCGAAGCTCGCCGTCCTGCACCACCGCGGTCCAGCCACCGCAGCCGAACCCGCCGTCCGGCTCCGCGGTCACCGCGGCGTGCGGCACGAGCAGCCCGCGCAGGTCCTCCGCCAGGTACGTCGGCCGGTGCTCCACCGGCGCCGCCAGCAGCTGCGCCGCCGTGGTCACCCCGGTGAAGACCAGCAGGCTGTCCACCTCGCCGTTGAACGCGCCCTCGATGTCGGTGTCCAGCCGGTCCCCGACCACCAGCGGCCGCCGCGCACCCGTCCTCAGCACCGTCTCCCGGTGCATCGGCGGCAGCGGCTTGCCCGCCACCTCGGGCTCCACCCCGGTCGCCGCCCGCACCGCCGCGACCAGCGTGCCGTTGCCCGGCGCGATCCCGCGCGCCTGCGGCACCGTCAGGTCCAGGTTCGACGCCACCCACGGCAGCCCGCTCTGGACCGCGAACGAGGCCTCCGCCAGGTGCTGCCAGCCCACCGAGGCGTCGAAGCCCTGGACCACCGCGGCCGGCCCCTCCGCCAGCGTGCGGACGGCCACCAGACCGCGCTCGGCCAGCGCCTCCTCCAGGCCCGGACCGCCCACGACCAGCACCTTGGAGCCCGCCGGCACCTTCTCGGAGACGACCCGGGCGGCCGCCTGCGCCGAATTGATCACGTCCGCCGGCTCGGCCGGCACGCCCAGCTCGGTCAGGTGCGCGGCCACCACCCGGGGCGGCCGCGAGGCGTTGTTGGTCACGTACGCCAGCCGCATCCCGGCCGACCGGGCGGACGCCAGCGACTCCACCGCGTGCCCGATCGCGTTCGGTCCGGCGTACACCACGCCGTCGAGGTCCAGCAGCGCCGTGTCGTACGCCTCGGTCAGCGGGCGCGCGCTCCCGCCGGGGGCGGTCCGTCGCACGGTGGTGGCCGTCTCGGTCATGCCTGCTCTACCCCATTCACTGTGCCGACGCCCACGGCGCCGGCATCCACTCCGTCGATCCCCGTCATCCGTCTCCCCCGTCTCCCCCGCTGTCCGCGCCGGTCGGGCCGGTCGGGCCGGGCCCGGCCTGCGCGCCACCGTCCGCGGCCCGCGGCGGCTCCAGGTACCCCGGCGCCCCCGGCAGCAGCGGGCCGAACGCCCCGGCGCGGGCCGCCAGGGTCGCCCGGGTCTGCCGCAGCGCGGCCCGGTAGTGGTCGGTGTCCGGCCGCATCGCCACGGCCAGCGCCAGGTGCTCGGCGGACGTCTCGAAGTCGCCCAGCCGGGCCGCCGCGACGCCCCACCCGAACTGAGCGTAGTCGTCCGACGGATCGGCCAGGGCGACGGCCCGGAAGTTCTCCAGCGCGGCCGCGTACGAACCCGCGTCGAACTGCGCCCGCGCCAGCGTCTCCCGGATGCTGCGCGAGTGCGGCTCCGCCGCGGCCGCCCGCGCGAGCAGCTGCTCGGCCGCCGCCGGGTTGCCCTGCGCCAGCAGTCGCCCGCCCCGGCGGAACCACTCGTACACGTCCCCCGCGGGCTCCCCCGCTCTCCCCTGCTCCGGCACGCCACCCCCGCCGGGGCCGTCGCCCGCCACGACACCGTCCGCGCCCCCGGTGCCGCCGTCCAGCCGTTCCTGCCCGCCGTCGCGCTCGCTCACGCCGTACCTCGCCCTCGGTCACGACACCCGCCCCACGGACCAGCACGGGTGTTCCGATCTCTGAACAACGCGTACGGGGTTACGATGCCCAGAATGAGCACCCCCAGTGCAGGAAGCGGAGTGGAGTCTCCGCAGGGCGGCCCCGGCGATCCCGGCCACGTCGCCACCGCAGGGCTGTCCCTGTCCCCCTTCCGTGGCCTCCGCTACGACCCCGACCGGGTCGGCGCCCTGGCAGCGGTGACCTCGCCGCCGTACGACGTCGTCGACCCGGGCCGCCGGCTCGACCTGGAGACCGCCGACCCGCACAACGTGGTCCGGCTGATCCTGCCGCGCCCCGAGCCGGACGACGCCGGAGACCGCCCCGACCGCGACACCCGCTACCGGCACGCCGCCCGGCTGCTGCGCGACTGGCAGCGCGAGGGCGTCCTGGTCGCCGACCCCGAGCCCGCGCTCTACGTCTACGAGCAGCGCGTGCCCGCCACCGGCGACACCCCGGAGCTGCTCCAACGCGGCCTGATCGGCGCCCTCGCCGTCAGCGGCAGCGAGGCCGGCGTCGTCCTCCCGCACGAGGACGTGATGCCCCGGCCGGTCGCCGACCGGGTCGGCCTGATGCGCACCACCCGCGCCAACCTCGAACCGCTGCTGCTCACCTACCGCGGCAACGGCGGCGCGGCCGGCGTGGTCGAACGCGCCGCCGAGGGCGAACCGCTGCTCACCACGACCACCACCGACGGCACCCACCACCGCCTCTGGGCGGTCACCGATCCGGCCGAGATCGCCGAGGTGTCCCGGGACCTCTCGACCTGCCGGGCGCTGATCGCCGACGGGCACCACCGCTGGGAGATGTACCTGCGGCTCCAGCGCGAGCACCGCCACCTGCCGCGCAGCCCCTGGGACCGCGGCCTGGTGCTGCTGGTCGACACCGCCCGCTACCCGCTGAAGGTCAGGGCGATCCACCGGGTGCTCTACCGGCTGCCGGTCGCCGAGGCCCTGGAGGCGCTGGGCGACCACTGGCAGGTCAAGGAGGTGCCCGGCCCGTTGGAGACCGCCCTGCAGGCCCTCACCGAGCAGAAGCGCCACGGCGGTAGCAGCTTCCTGCTCACCGGCGGCGACGGCGTCTTCTGGCTGGTCGGCGAGCCCGACGAGCAATTGCTCGACGCGACCGTGCCGCCGGACCGGCCGGAGGAGTGGCGCCACCTGGACGCGACCGTCCTGCACGCCACCCTGCTCGACCACACCTGGCGCGTCCCCGACGGCCCCGACGACATCGGCTACCTGCACACCGCGGCGGCCGCCGAGCGCGAGGCCGCCCGGACCGGCGGCACCGCCGTCCTGCTGCACCCGGTCCGCGAGAGCGTGGTGCGCCGGCTCGCCGAGCAGGGCGTCACCATGCCGCGCAAGTCCACCTCGTTCGGTCCGAAGCCGGCCACCGGGCTGGTCCTGCGCAGCCTCGAACTGGGCTGACGCCGGCCCGGGCCGGTTGCCGCCCGGGCGTCTCCACCACCGGGCATCCGGCCATTCGGACAGCAGTGAGGCCCTGCCCCGCTCCGGGGGGTTCCCGGAGCGGGGCAGGGCCTCACTCGTCACTGCTCAGGCCTTGGCGGCCCAGGCCTTGAGCCGCTTCTCCGCTCAGGCCTTCGCGTCGGTGGAGCGCTCGGGCACCACGCCGTCGAAGTCCTCGTCGATCTCGAGGTCGTCCTCGTCGTAGTACTCCTCGACGTCCTCTTCGTCCTCGAAGATCTCCCGCTCGTCCGGCACGCCGCCGCTCCGCGGCTTCGCCGCCGGGGCCTCGGCCTGCTCGGCCTCCTCCGCCAGCTCCGGGTCGAGCGCGTCCACGAACTCCAGGCCGTCGATCTCGGCGAGCCGCTCCGAGGCGTTCGTCGCACCGTCGCTGTCGGCCTCGGCCGCCTTCGCGAACCACTCACGGGCCTCGTCGCCACGGCCGGCCGCGATCAGCGCCTCGGCGTAGGCGTACCGGAGACGCGCGGTCCACGGCTGCACCGAGTTGGAGGCCAGCTCCGGGCTCTGCAGGGTGACCACGGCCGCGTCGAACTGCTCCATGTCGGTGCGGGCACCGGCCGCGACCAGGCGCATCTCGACCTGGCCGGCCTTGTCCAGCTGCTTCACCTCGGGCTCGCCGGCCATCGCCAGCGCCCGCTCCGGGCGGCCCAGACCGCGCTCGCAGTCCGCCATCACCGGCCACAGGTCCGCCCGGCCGGTCATCCGACGGGCGGCGCGGAACTCGGTCAGCGCCTCGGAGTAGCGCTGCGTCATGTACGAGGCGAAGCCGGCGGCCTCACGGACGGCGGCCACGCGGGAGGCCAGCCGCAGCGCGACGCGCGAGTACTGGTACGCCTCCTCCGGCTCGCTGTCCAGCAGGCGGGCGACCATCACCAGGTTGCGGGCGACGTCGTCGGCGAGCGTCTTGGGCAGGCTCTTGAGCTCCTGGCGGACGTCCGCGTCCAGCTCGAAGCCGGTGACGTCCTCCGGGATCGGCAGCCGCTTGACCGGCTCGTAGTTGCCCCGGCGGTCGTCGTAGTCCCGGCCGCCGCGGTCGTCGCGGTCACGGCCGTAGCCACCCGAGGGCCGGTCGTCACGACGCGGGCGGTCGTCGCGGCGGAAGCCGCCACGGTCGTCCCGGCGGCCCTCGAAGCGCCCACCGCCACGGCTGTCCCGGCCGCCGCGGTCGTCACGGTCACGGCCGTAGCCACCCGAGGGGCGGTCGTCCCGACGGAAGCCACCACCGGCCGGACGGTCGTCACGGCGGAAGCCACCGCGGTCGTCACGGTCACGGCCGTAACCACCCGAGGGGCGGTCGTCACGACGCGGACGATCGTCACGGTCATCCCGACGGAACCCACCCGAGGGGCGGTCGTCCCGACGGAAACCGCCACCGGCCGGACGGTCGTCACGGCGGAAGCCACCGCG